>JAJUHJ010000066.1 GCA_029279965.1 Phyllobacteriaceae bacterium | reverse complement strand
TCCACAACGCCGCGCGGGCCGGAGCGGATCTCGTCATAGATCCGTCTCTGCTCCGGCGACAATGATGCCTCGTCCAGATCCGGCATCCGCTCGCTCGTCATGCTTTCCTCTCCTCCCGCGCAGATCGGCCGCAGCGTCCGCCCCGCTCACCCTGTGGCCTCGCCCCATCGGTTCCCGGAAACGCATATGCGAAGACCATCCCGCATCCGCCGCCGACCTGCCGCATTACGACACTTCAATTATCATCCGATAAATAAACACCGATCAACAAACATGTCAATCAATCAGGGGTAGCGCGTTGCGGGAAAATGGATCGGGAAGGTGTGTTTCCGCGGCGTCGCTCCGGCGGGGTTGGTCTTCGCAGGAAAACGGCGTAATAGTCGCCGCGAATGGTGTAGCAAGCGGCGCGGGACCAGCCTGCCATGGCATCCATGTGGGTATCGGATCCCTTCATCTCCGCTATTCAGGATCTACCGGACGGTTCACCGGTTTTCACGTGTTTACCTGTTCCTCTTTTATCCGAGCGGGGCGATATAATCGGAAAAAGGGGACAGTAGATGGAACAAACGCCTGCAAACCGCGTTGGGCGTCCTCTTTGGTTGCTGGGGAATCATGAAGGATAGGGCGCGAAACGAAGAAGTGCTGGCACTGGAAAAAGTGCTGGGACCAACCACGTTGCTGGAAAAACTTCCCGTCGGGGTATATTGCTGCACGTCCGATGGCATCATACGGCACTTCAATCGCCGTGCGGCTGCGCTGTGGGGACGCGCGCCGAAGGTAGGCGACACGGCTGAGCGCTTCGACGGCGCACACAAGCTGTTCAAGCTGGATGGAACCCCGCTGCCGCATGAAAATGCGCCCATGGCGCACGTCCTGCGCACGCACGAGACCGCGCGTGACGTGCAGATCGTGGTGGAACGGCCCGACGGTACACGCTTCGACGCGCTCGTCAATGTGGAGCCTCTGTTCGACGAGAATGGCGCTTTCGTCGGCGCTATGAATTCTTTCCTGGACATGACCGATCTGGCCCGCCCCCGGGGGGATCGCGCGGGCGGCAAAAGCGATGTCGAAAATATCTTCGACAACCGCGCCATCGGTCTTCACATCCTCGACAATGAAGGCAGGATCGTCCGCGTCAACCGGGCTGAACTGGAGCTTCTGGGTTATGAAGAGGCGGAATATGTCGGACAGCATTTCGCGGATTTCCACGCCGATAAGACGACAAGCGACGAAATTCAGGAATGCCTGTCCTCCGGCGAACCGCTTGAGAGATATCCGGCCCGGCTGATCGCGAAAGATGGATCGATACGGCATGTGTTGATCACGACGAATGCCAACAGCGAGTCTACGCAGACACGCTGCTTCACGCTCGACATCACGGGAGCGATACAAGCGGAAGAGCGGGCTCAGGAAGGCGAACAGCGTTTCCAGGACGTGCTCGAGGGGATGCCGGTAGCCGTCTACACGCTCGATGCGGAAGGCAGGGTTACGTTCTACAATCACGCAGCCGCCGAATTGGCTGGCCGCGTTCCGCGCATCGGGATCGACAAATGGTGCATTTTCGAGCGGGTCTACACCACTGACGGAGCGCTTCTGCCCGAGAACGAGTACCCCATCGTCAACGCCGTCCGCCAGGCGCAACAGATCGAGAGCGCGGAATATATTGGCGAACGCCCGGACGGCACCCGGCTCCGCGTGGCCGCACAGCCGACCGTGCTGTTCGACCGAGAGGGTCGTCTGGCCGGAGCGGTGAATGTGGTGCTCGACATGACGGAGCGGCACCTCGCCGAGGTCGAGTCCGCGCATATGGCGGCCATCGTCTCCTCCTCCAGCGATGCGATTGTCAGTAAATCGCTGGACGGCATCATCCGTAGCTGGAACGACGGCGCCATGCGCATTTTCGGCTACAAGCCCGAGGAGATCATCGGGCGGCCCATAACAACGATCATCCCGCCCGAGCTTCACGATGAGGAGAAGGATATTCTCGCCCGGCTGCGGAACGGCGAGCGAATCGAGCATTTCGAGACGGTGCGCATTGCAAAAGACGGACGTCGCCTCGACATTTCGCTAACCGTTTCATCGGTCCGCGACAAGTCCGGCCGCATCATCGGGGCTTCCAAGGTAGCGCGAGACATCACCGACCGAAAACGCGCCGAACGGTTGCAGCGACTTCTGATCAGCGAGCTAAACCACAGGGTCAAGAACACACTTGCTACCGTCCAGTCTATCGCGAACCAGACAGTTCGCCTTGCCCGCACGCCGGCAGAGGCCGCAGCAAGCTTCACCGGACGTATTCAGTCCCTGGCCCACGCACATGACCTTCTGACCCGCAATTCCTGGCAGGGTGCAGATATTCTTTCGCTGGTGTGCGACCAGGTTCTGCTCAATTCGTCCGAAGACCCGCGAATCTCGCTTTCGGGACCTTCGCTGACCCTGGAGCCCCAGCCAGCCGTGCATCTGGCGCTGATCCTGCATGAGCTTGGCACCAACGCACGCAAATATGGCTCGCTGTCGATGCCGGAGGGACGACTGGACATCAACTGGACCGTGCACAGCGGGAAGAACAGCCACCTTCTCCTTGAGTGGCGGGAGAGTTGCGGCCCTGCCGTTCAAGTGCCGGTTACACGCGGTTTCGGCACGATCCTGATCGAAAAGAGCCTGGCGGCCCATGGCGGTGAGGTGTCCGTCGACTACAACGCCAATGGCGTGATTTGCTCGATCATGTTGCCTGTCCCCGAACGTCCACGGTTGAGGAGCGCCATGACCGGTGCAATCAAGACCACCACGTCGCGGCCGGGATCAGAACGTGCGGAAATCCCATCCGCAATCCAGGGAAAGCATGTGCTGGTGATCGAGGACGAGGCTCTCATTGCGATGGATATCGCAGAAACCCTTGCCGAATCGGGCTGCATTGTCGGGGGCCCGGCCGTCACGCTGGAACAAGCCAGAAGATTGGTCGCCGAAGGCAACTATGATGCGGTGCTGCTGGACGCCAATCTGGATGGAAACCCCGTTGACGAGATTGCTGCAGCGCTGACACGCAAGAACGTCCCATTCGCTTTCCTCACTGGTTATGAGCGGGAAGCGTTGCCGGAGGCGTTTCGCGAAGCGCCACTTATCAACAAACCTTTCACGCGCCAGGACGCGATCGATATCATCGCACGCCTGACGGCACGGGACGAGGGGGTTATTCCAATGGTCAGGGCGAAAAGATAAACCGTTCGAACGTGTTCGGACGCAGATTTGCTCGTACATGTAAATCTCGCGCATTATGAGGTTCGGAACCGGTTCCCACTTCGAGGACACATGTTCTAAGGTTGCGGTATCTGCATCAGATCGATTCTCCCGATGTCCGACCGCCCTTTCCTCACACCACTGGTTGATGCCCTGCCGGAAACCGTCCCCTTTGTCGGGCCCGAGACGCAGGAGCGGGAGCGGGGACGGCCTTTTCGTGCCCGCCTCGGCGCCAATGAAAATGGCTTTGGCCCCTCCCCCGCGGTGGTGGATTCCATGCGGGGGGCGGCACCGGAGATGTGGAAATATGGCGATGCGGAAAGCCACGATCTGAAGCACGCACTAGCGGCCCATCATGGTGTGGCTCCAGAGAACATCGCCATTGGCGAGGGCATCGACGGCCTTCTTGGCCTCGTCGCGCGCCAATACCTGCAAACGGGAACACCAGTCGTCACATCGCTTGGCGCCTACCCGACCTTCAATTATCACGTGGATGGGTTCGGCGGCCGGCTGATCAGGGTTCCCTATGAGGACGACCGGGAAAGCCTCGACGGACTTCTCGATGCGGTGAAACGAGAAAACGCGCGCCTCGTCTATCTTGCCAACCCTGACAATCCGATGGGCACGTGGTGGACGGCCGGCGAGGTGCAAAGCTTCATGGACGCTCTGCCGGCCACCACAATGCTGGTGCTCGATGAGGCCTATGGCGAAACCGCGCCCGCCTCGGCCATTCCGCCGCTCGATCCCACGCGGCCCAACGTCCTGCGCATGCGCACCTTTTCGAAGGTTTACGGACTGGCCGGTCTACGCTGCGGCTACTGCATCGGCGAAGCCAAGGCGATCCGCGCTTTCGACAAGGTGCGCAACCATTTCGGCATGACGCGTATGGCTCAGGCGGCGGCACTGGCCGCTTTGGCGGATCAGGCGCATCTGCATCAGGTGACGGCGTCTGTCGATGCCTGCCGCCGGCGGATTGCAGATATCGCCAACGCACACGGCCTCGAAGCCCTGCCTTCGGCAACCAATTTCGTTACGATCGATTGCGGCGCGGACGGCGTCTATGCCATGCGCGTTCTCCACGCGCTCCTGGAACGCGATGTCTTCGTGCGCAAGCCGATGGCTCCGACCCTTGACCGCTGCATCCGCGTCAGCGTAGCGCCCGCGGACGAGATCGACGTCTTCGAGGCGGAGTTCGGCGGTGCGCTCGAGGCGGCAAGAAAGGGATGAACCTGCGGCAAAGGCGGAGGGGCGGCCATCACGCCGTCATCGTGGGGCTCGGCGAGGAAATATCGAGAATGGTGCCTGCCGGATCGCGCACGAGCATACGGCGTTGGCCGTAGAACAGGTCCGTCGGCGGTTCAAGAATCTCGGTATCCATCGCCCTCGCCTGCTCGAAGACAACAAGCACCTCTTCAACGATGAAAGTGAGATAGCCGCCGCCTGGCGGGCGGGTCGCAACGAGGGGCGTGACATCGCTGCTGCGCGCGATGATGCCGAGTTCGAAGCGCGGGCCTTCCTTCGGCACGAGTACAATGTACCAGTCGCTTTCGTAGATCACCTCCATATCGAACAGACCGCGATAGAAATCGCGCACTGCGTCAAGATCGTCAGCAGCGATGTTGTACATGGTTCGCCGGATGGCCGATCGAGGCATGCGTTCCTCCTCTTGGCTCGCTTCAGAGATCCGTTCCGCGTTAAAGGGCGTCCTCGTCGCCTTCCGGACCGTAATGGCGGTTGAGCACCTCCACCAATTCCGCCACGCGCCCGGTGGGCATCGGACGAAAATCGTTCACCAGCGCATCGTCGTTCATCACCCAGGCATGGGCTTCCGCAAGCTCCTGCTCACTCGCTCCGACAGATGCAAGCTCGGCAAGAAGCGCGTTGTCCACCGGGCCCAGCACGCGGCGCACCGCTTCCCTGGTCAGCGTAGCCATGACAACCTCCTCAAAGACTCCCAAGACCCCGGCAGCCAACGACCTACGCGACAGAACGGTTCCGCGGTGGCAGCGCGCGGAAAACGATATTCGCAACGTCAAAACGACGAACGCCGCGCCGGCAGCTGCAGCCGGCGCGGCGCGTTTCGGCAATAGATGATTGCCGCCGCCCTCCTACTTCCCCTGAAAAATTCGGATCGCGAGTCGTGCGTCCAGTCGCTCAGTGCATCGTCATCCACTCACGCGCTTCCCGGAGCGCGCGCGCGATATCAGATTTCGGCATGGTCGCGGCCAGTTCCGCGCGAAGCTTGGCTGCGCGCTCCGATCCCTTGATCGCTGCAATGTTCAACCATTTGTGAGCGGCTACCGGATCGACGTCACAGTCGCGGCCGGTGGCATACATCATTCCAAGCTGCAGCAGAACATCGACCTGTGCGTTGCCTGCTGCGGCCCCGGAAACTGATTCCTGAATACCAAAACGCGCCATTTTCAAATCCCCGTTTCGTCCTGAGAGCGCCCGCCGTTTCTTGGTTCGTGGCGGTGTCGCGATGGTTCGAAGAATGCCTCAGGAGCTTGAAACGGCCGTTAAACGGCGTGCTTAATGTCGGGAAAACAAAATCAAAACAAAGGGTAAAGGCCGGAAATCCGTTAAGGATGCGAATGCCCGAACGCCGGGCATTCGCATCCACAATTTGCTGCAAATTGTAAACGTGGGCGTTAATCTCTCTCTAACCATACTGCGCGGTCTGGATAAAGACGGTCCGGAAAAACGCTCCGTCAGGTGCTGGTGCAAGCCGGAGCCGCCCGACCTGCACGCACCTGTTTTCCGCCGCGGTCAGCGCGCGCGCTGACCGAACAGTACCTTCTTCGCGTCCTCATCATCCGCGAGATTGCTGCGATGTTCCTGGCCGACTGCCAGGCCGCGCTCGACGGCCGGGCGTGCCAGCAGGGTCTCGAACCAGCGCTTGAGATTCGGAAACTCGTTCAGGTCCTGCCCCTGCCCTTCATGCGACTTGACCCAACCAACCGAGGCCATGTCAGCGATCGAGTAGTCGCCGGCAAGAAAATCGCGATCGGCGAGACGCTTGTTCATGACGCCGTAGAGCCGGTGACATTCATTCGTGTAGCGTTCGATGGCGTAGGGAATCTTCTCCGACGCATATTTGCGGAAATGATGCGCCTGACCGGCCATCGGTCCGAGCCCGCCTACCTGCCAGTAGAGCCATTCCTCCACCTCGATGCGCCTACGTTCCTCGGACGGATAGAAGCGTCCAAACTTGCGTCCGAGATACTGCAGGATGGCGCCTGATTCGAAAACGGAAACAGGCTTGCCATCCGGTCCTTCCGGATCGACGATCGCGGGCATGCGGTTGTTCGGGGCGATCTTCAAGAATTCCGGACGAAACTGCTCGCCCCGGCCGATGTTCACGTAATGCACATCATAAGGAACGCCGAGTTCCTCGAGCATGATGGAGACTTTCCATCCATTTGGGGTCGGCCAGTAGTGCAGCTCGATAGGCGTGTTCTGGGTGGTCATGCGCTCGTCTCTCCTGGATAGCATCTACAAGGCGGGAGCCGCCGCGACTGACCTTGGGTCGCCGCGCGGTCTTTTCAAGTGTTGCCCATAGCGACGCTGCGATCAACCAACGTGAACAGTAGCTGAATATTCGCCTCAGCACAGGTTCAGGGGCGGCAGTGCATTCATGGCCACCATGATGGAACGGGGGCCGAAACGATGATGAAAACCGGATTTTGGGAATTGACGGCGCTCTTGCCGCGCGCAGCTGTCATGGCAACGATGATGATGCTGCCCCTCATGGTCCTGCACGGCGTTCACACGGGAGACGAAAGCACGATCGGCCGGACGACGGGCGGCGCGGGCCTCGTGCTGCTGGTGAGCCTAAAACGGGCACAGTGAATGGCTGAGCCTCAGCATCTCGAAAAGGCCGCAGGATGTCCCTATAATGAGATATGAACAAGCGAATCTACCCTCAGCCTATAGAAAAGACGTCGAGCCCCGAGCCGATTGAACGACGGTCATTCAATGATGCAGGGGAGGCCGTGGATGCGCTCAAGACCATCTACGAGCGCAACACCACTTTTCTCCGTGAAGCCTTTGTCCAGGTCGCCACGACCGGTGCCAGCGACTGTCGGTACCGCGCCTTCTACCCTGAAGTCGGGTTATCCACCTCCTCCTTCGCGCAGATCGACACCCGGCTCGCCTACGGGCATGTTCCCGCTCCGGGAAGCTATGCCACCACCATCACCCGGCCCGATCTCTTCGACGACTACCTGAAGGGTCAACTCAACCTGTTGATGCGCAATCATGGGGTGGCCGTCACGGTTGCCGAATCGGAGATGCCAATCCCGCTGCACTTCGCCTTCCTGAACGACACCTACGTGGAAGGCGAAATCGGCGCGAACCTGAAGCGCCCGCTGCGCGACCTCTTCGACGTGCCGGATCTCAACTCGATGGACGACGACATCGCCAATGGCACCTATGAGGCGGGTGCCGATGAAGCAATGCCGCTGGGGCCTTTCACCGCGCCGCGCGTCGACTATTCGCTGCATCGCCTTTCCCACTATACGGCGACGGCGCCAGAGCATTTCCAGAACTTCGTGCTGTTCACCAACTACCAGTTCTATATCGATGAGTTCTGCGCCTTCGCACGTGAGACGATGGCGGCGGGCGGCAGCGGCTACGAAGCTTTCGTGGAGCCCGGTAACATCATCACAAAGCCCGGCGAGGAAGCGCCGGTGGACAGCGCCCTGCAACGCATGCCCCAGATGCCCGCCTATCACCTCAAGAAGGGCGATCACAGCGGTATCACAATGATCAATATCGGCGTTGGCCCCTC
Source organism: Phyllobacteriaceae bacterium (assembly GCA_029279965.1). GTDB lineage: Bacteria > Pseudomonadota > Alphaproteobacteria > Rhizobiales > Rhizobiaceae > Chelativorans. The sequence goes on along the minus strand of JAJUHJ010000066.1, from coordinate 9,428 downwards.
CAACGCCAAGACGATCACCGACCATGTTGCCGTCTTGCGCCCGCATGCCTGGCTGATGCTCGGTCATTGCGCCGGGCTGCGCCACACACAGGCGCTTGGTGACTATGTGCTGGCGCACGCCTATGTGCGCGAGGATCACGTGCTCGATGAGGATCTGCCCGTCTGGGTGCCTCTGCCGGCGTTGGCAGAGGTGCAGGTGGCCCTCCAGGAGGCAATGGCTGAGATCACCGGCCTTTCCGGCTACGAATTGAAGCGCATCATGCGCACAGGCACCGTCGCCACCATCGACAACCGCAACTGGGAACTGCGCGAGCAACGCGGACCGGTTCAGCGCCTCTCACAGTCCCGCGCCATCGCGCTCGATATGGAATCGGCCACGATCGCCGCCAACGGCTTCCGTTTCCGGGTGCCCTACGGCACCCTGCTTTGCGTGTCAGACAAGCCGCTGCATGGGGAGCTCAAGCTGCCCGGCATGGCGACCGATTTCTACAAGCGGCAGGTGGCACAGCATCTCAAGATCGGCATTCGCGCCGTCGAAAAGCTCGCTGCCATGCCCCCGGAACGGCTGCATTCGCGCAAGCTGCGCAGCTTCTCCGAGACGGCGTTTCAATAGCTTCCGCGGCGGCGATGCGAGATGGTGCCTCTTCCGGAAACAAGGGTCCGGTGTTCCTGCCGTTGATCCTCGCCGGCAGTGCTGCGGTCCTGACCGGCCCGCTGGTTGCGGGTTTGTGGGGCGAACTGCATCCTGCCTTCGATTCCCTGGCGCATTTTCGCGTGCATCTTTCCGCGCTGATCATCGTACTCGCGCTGCCCTGCCTTTTCTTCCGTGGGTGGCGCATCATCGCCCTTACCTTGATCGTCCTCGGTTTGACTGCCATCGCATCGGCGACAATGCCGCAAACGGGCAAGATGCGTGCGGGCGCGCAGGCGGCGGAGGATACACCGCAAGCCAGATACCGGCTGCTGCACCTCAATTTGCGCTTCGACAACCACACTCCCAAGCAGGTTCTTTCGCTCATCGGGCGTGTTGAGCCGGATCTGATAACGCTTGCCGAAGTCTCGGCGGCATGGCGTGGTGAGCTCGCATTGCTTGAGAACACCTATCCGCACCGCCTCGTCTGCTCGGAGCCGACGCACATTGGCGGTGTAGCGATCCTGTCGCGACGACCCTTCCTGCATCCGTCCACGGCACGCTGCTTCGATCGCGGCGCGCTTGCCGTGGCGACGGTGAACATCAACGGCAGCACGGTCGATGTGGCCGCGCTCCATCTCGGATGGCCCTGGCCCTTTGGGCAGTCCTGGCAAATCGGCCGCGTCGCTCCTGTTCTGCAGGATCTCGGCCCTACAACCATTCTGGCGGGCGACTTCAACGCGGCGCCGTGGAGCGAGTCGACGCGCAGGATCGCGGCAGCCGGCGACCTCACGGTGCTCGGCGGCATCGGTCCGACATGGCTGATACGCCCGCTGCCGAACCTGTTACGACGAGCGGCAGGCCTCCCCATCGACAACCTGCTCTTCAAGGGCGGGATCGTGCCGCTTGAGACGACAAGGCTTGCGGATGTCGGCTCGGACCACCTGCCGGTGCTCCTGGAATTCGGCCTGCGCCGCAAGAAGGAACCCGACACGACATTGCAGGCGCGCGTTCTGGATCGGTAAGCCTGCCGCCGTCCCGATCCACGCGCTCACATATTCTGATAGACCGGCCCCTCGCCCCCCTGCGGCGGAACCCAGTTGATGTTCTGGTTGGGGTCCTTGATGTCGCAGGTTTTGCAATGGACGCAGTTCTGCGCATTGATAACGAAGCGGGCCTCGGTGTTCTCCGGCGCGGCGCCCCCCTTCTCCGAGGAGCCCGGACCTCCGGCAAGCGCGTTTCCGTCCGCATCCACCCATTCATAAACGCCCGCCGGACAATAGCGCGTCGAGGGCCCTGAAAAGACGCCGTATTCCGATGCTTTTTGCAGGTCCATGTCTTTTACCTGCAGGTGCACAGGCTGGTCCTCCTCGTGATTGGTGTTCGACAGGAACACCGAGGACAAACGATCGAAGGTCAGGATGCCGTCAGGTTTCGGATAATCGATCGGCGCGTGTTTTGAAGCCGGTTCCAGCGTTTCGTGATCGGCCTTCCCGTGGCTGAGCGTGCCGAATGGGGAGAACCCGAAAAGCGTGTTGCACCACATGTCGACACCGCCGATCCCCACGCCCAGAATGGTGCCAAGGCGCGACCAGAGCGGCTTGACATTGCGCACCTTCTTCAAATCCTTGCCGATGTCGCTGTCGCGCCAGGCTTCTTCGTAGGAAGACAACTCGTCGTTGGAGCGTCCCGCCGCAAGGGCCTCGGCCACGTGTTCAGCCGCAAGCATTCCCGACAGCACCGCGTTGTGCGAGCCCTTGATGCGCGGAACATTTACCAGTCCCGCCGAGCACCCCATCAGCACACCGCCCGGAAAAGCGAGCCGCGGCACCGACTGCCAGCCGCCTTCGGTGATGGCGCGGGCCCCATAAGAAATGCGCTTGCCGCCCTCGAAGGTTTCACGGATTGCGGGATGCGTCTTGAAACGCTGAAACTCTTCGAAAGGAGCGAGATAGGGATTTTTGTAGTTCAAGTGGACGACGAAGCCGACCGCCACCAGATTTTCGTCGAAATGGTAGAGGAAGGAACCGCCGCCCGTCCTCCGGTCGAGCGGCCAGCCGAATGAATGCTGGACAAGTCCGGGCTTGTGGTGCTCCGGCTTGACCTCCCAAAGTTCCTTAAGGCCGATGCCGTATTTTTGCGGCTCGCGGCCTTCGGCAAGCGCATAGCGGGCGATCAGTTCCTTGGCCAGCGAGCCGCGCGCGCCCTCGCCGATGAGCACATATTTTCCAAGCAGTTCCATGCCGGGCTGATAGGCGGGGCCATGAGAACCGTCGCGCTCGACGCCCATGTCGCCCGTGGCGACCCCGATCACGGCGTTTTTGTCGTTATAGAGCACTTCAGCAGCGGCGAAACCCGGATATATCTCGACACCCAGCGCTTCCGCCTTTTCGGCAAGCCAGCGGCAGACATTGCCGAGCGAGACGATGTAATTGCCGTGATTGTTCATCAGCGGCGGCATCATGAAATTGGGAAGGCGGATGGAGCCTGCCGGGCCCAGCAGCATAAACCGGTCATCCGCTACCGGCGTCTTGAACGGATGGCTTTCATCGCCGCGCCAATCCGGCAGCAGCCGGTCAATGCCTATGGGATCGACCACGGCTCCAGACAGGATGTGGGCGCCGACCTCGCCGCCTTTCTCGAGCACCACGACCGAAAGTTCCGGATTGAGCTGCTTCAGCCTGATCGATGCCGCGAGACCTGCCGGCCCGGCGCCGACGATCACCACATCGAATTCCATGCTTTCGCGTTCGCTCATCCGTCCCTCCACGATTGGCCCTTGGTTGACCGGCTATAGCGCATTACGGCAGGCTATGAACAGTCCCGGAGGGCGGACAGACATGTCGCTCTTCTTTACCACTCCCTGTCCCTGTTCCCCTTGCATTGCGCGCGCCGGAAGACGACATTGACAACATGATATCGGACAAGCTCCACGATCCTGCGCGGCTGCGCGAACTGCTTTCCTTCTACGCCGATGCCGGCGTGGATGAGGCGCTTGAGGAAGAGCCTCAGAACCGGTTTGCGGCGAAACATCCGCCAGCCAGTTCGCCTGAACCTGCTGCTCCGGCTGCGAGTGCTGAGGGGTCGATGCCCGCCTCTCCTGCCCTGCGCGAACCCGCCGCGCCGGCAGTCCGGCACGCCGCCTTGCCGGACGAGGCACAGGCGGCACGTGCGCGAGAACTTGCGCGCCAGGCACGGGATCTGGAAGAATTGCGTGCGATCCTCACCGACTTCGACGGCTGCAATCTTAAAACCACGGCGAAAAACCTGGTCTTTGCCGACGGAAACCCCGAGGCCGATCTGATGCTGGTGGGCGAAGCGCCAGGGCGTGAGGAAGATCTGCAGGGCCTGCCCTTCGTCGGCCGTTCGGGCAAGCTGCTCGACCGGATGTTGGCTGCCATCGGGCGTGACCGTACCAGCGCCTATATCACGAACATCATTCCGTGGCGGCCACCGGGCAACCGCGATCCCTCGCCGTTGGAAACCGAGATTTGCCGGCCGTTCATCGAGCGGCATATTGAACTGGCCAAGCCGAAAGTGCTGGTCACGCTCGGAAACCCGTCGACCAAGCTGCTGCTCAACACCCAGACCGGCATCATGCGCATGCGCGGCAACTGGACTGTGCACAAGACGCCGGCAGGTCTCGATCTTCCCACCATGCCGACATTGCATCCGGCTTATCTTCTGCGCAATCCAGCGCATAAGAAACTTGCCTGGCGGGATCTCCTAGCCGTGAAAATGAAGTTGGACGATTAGAATAACAGGGCTTTTCAGCCTACGACGTCGGCGACACGAAGCGGCGTGCGCCGACCTTCTTCAGCCCAAGCTGACGCTCTCGCCAGATGATGAACAATCCGGCACCGACCACGATCACGCCGCCGATGAGCGTGTACAACGTCGGCACCTCGCCGAAGGCGAAATAACCAACAACAATGGCCAACAGCATGGAACTGTATTCGAACGGGGCGATGGTGGATAGCTCCGCGTAGCGATAGCACTGTGTCATCAGAATCTGGCCAATACCGCCGCAAAGGCCCGCTCCAATCAACGCCATAACCTGCCAGTGTGTCAGGCTTTGCCAGCCAAATGGCACGGTGAAGAGCGAAACCACGGTGGCCGTAACGGAAAACCACAGCACGATCGTCGCGGTCTTTTCTGTTGTGACGAGCTTGCGTACCAGGAGCATGGCGACGGCAGAGAACGCGGCACCGCATAAAATGGCGATCACGCCCGCCGCCTGGCCGCTTTCCAACCCCTGCGCTCCCGTCAGAAGCGTCAACTTTGGCCACGCAATGATGACCACGCCGATAAAGCCGATGAGCACCGCGCTCCACCGATAGGCGCGAACGACCTCTCCCATGAAAATGGCGCTGAACACGACGACGATGAGCGGCTGCGCATAATTGAGTGTGATCGCATCGGGCAGCGGCAACCGCGTCAAGCCGAAGAAGGTCAAGGCCATGGAGGTGACGCCCACAAGGCCGCGCAAGACATGGCTTACCGGGCGCGTGGTATGGAAGGCGGTGGCAAGCTGGCGCTGCCACATCAGCATCAGCAATATGGGGAAAATGGCGAAGAACGACCGGAAGAAGACAATCTGTCCGGCCGGAACCGTGCCAGCGGCTTTTATCAGCGACGACATGACGACCATGATTGCCACGGCAATGATTTTGAGCGTGATGCCCGTGAGCGGCCGTCCGGCAGTGGCGACTTCGCTCACCGCGACCATCTTAGCGCCCCATCCTCTTCTTCCCCTCGCATATGTGCAATGCCGGGTGGTTCGGCCCGGTCGCAAAAGACGTTGCGGCGCAGCTTCACCTCGTGCCTTCAACCTCCGCAATCGTTTGCCAGATTCGCGATGGCGTGGCCGGCATCTCTATATGCGAAATACCGTAGGCGCGATAAAGCGCGTCCACGACCGCGTTGAGCGCTGCCGGGGTGGCTCCGACCGTGCCTGCCTCGCCCGCGCCCTTCATACCGAGCGCGTTGGCTTTGGAGGGCACATTACGCGTCTCGAAATGGATCGGCGGCACGAGGTCCGCGCGCGGCATCTGGTAGTCCATGAAAGTGGCGGTGAGAAGCTGCCCGTCCTCGCCATAGACGGTTTCCTCGGTCAAAGCCTGGCCGACCCCTTGGACGATACCGCCATGAACCTGACCGGCTAGCAAAATCGGGTTCACGGTGGCACCGAAATCGTCCACCACCGTATAGGCGACCACTTCGGTACGCCCTGTGGCCGGATCGATCTCCACCTCGCAGATATGCGTGCCGTTGGGATAGGTCGGCTCTTCCTGTTTGAACTCCCCGAACCCTTTCAGGTCGTCGGGGTTCTTCGCTGCACTGGCGACTGCCGCGAAATCCAGCACCCGGTCCGTGCCGACGATACGCGCCACGCCGTCCACAAGCTCGATATCCTCCGGCGCCGCCTCAAGCTCGTCCGCCGCGATCTTCCTGATCTTGTCGGCCAAGTTCTCGCCGGCGCGCGCCGCCGAGACGCCCCCCAGCGGTATGGAGCGGGACCCACCGGTGCCGCCGCCCTTCTCAAGTACGTCCGTGTCGCCTTGATGAACATGGATCTGAGCTATGTCGAGGTTGAGCTTTTCGGCCACGAACTGAGCGTAGGCCGTGGCATGGCCCTGACCATTCGACTGGGTGCCGATCGCGAGCGTCACCGACCCGTCGCCATTGAGCGTCAGATGGGCTGGCTCTGAACCCGGAAAGGCGCAGGCCTCGATATAGGTGGACATGCCGATGCCGCGAATGCGCCCGCGCGTTTTCGCCTCTTCGAGCCGGTCCTCAAATGTCGACCAGCCGGCGCGCTGCATGGCCAGTGTCATGTGCGCGTCCAGTTCGCACAGATCGTAGAGCCGCCCGGTCTGCGTGCGATAGGGAAATTGCTCCCGCTTTATGAAGTTGCGGCGGCGAATCTCCTCCCGTGGAAGGCCTGCCTGACGCGCGCATTCTTCCACCAGTTTCTCGATCAGGAAGGCAGCTTCCGGCCGCCCTGCACCGCGATAGGCGTCGACCGGGCAGGTATTTGTGTAGACCCCCTTCACGGTTACGTCGATCGCCTGAATGTCGTAGACGCCCGTCGCCATGGAGGCACCGCCGACTGGAATGTAAGGACCGAACTGATGGATGTAGGCGCCCATATTCGAAAGGATTTCAGTGCGTAAAGCGAGAAAGCGGCCATCCTTGTCGAGCGCCATTTCAGCGGTTACGAAATTGTCCCGGCCCTGGCTGTCCGTAAGGAAGTGCTCACCCCGGTCACTGGTCCATTTTACCGGCCGCCCGATGCGCCTGGCAGCTTCCATGACAAGTGCATATTCCCGATAGACGAAATTCTTCGTGCCGAAACCGCCGCCGACATCCGGGGTGACGACCCGCAGCTTGCCGAGCGGAATGTCGAAGACCCTGGCCAGGACAGCCTGCATGGAATGCACACCCTGCGAACCAGTGGTCAGGATGAAGCGATCTTCATCGTCCCGCCATTCGCCGATGGCCGAGCGCGTTTCCATGTAATTGCAGACAAGGCGGTTGTTGAGGAATGTGATCCTCACCACCCGATCGGCTTCTGCAAAGGCTGCCTCGGTTCTGGTCTTGTCACCGACGTGAAAGAGAAAGGCGCGATTGGTTCCAAGCTCCGGCCAGACGAGGGGAGCATCATCGGCCAGTGCCTCGGCTGTGCCGACGACAGGTTCCTCGTCCTCATAATCGACATCGATCAGTTCGGCGGCGTCCTGCGCTTCGGCACGGCTGTCGGCAACGATGAAGGCCACGGCGTCGCCGACATATTGCACGCGATCGCGGCAGAGGACGGGAATGTCCCGCGTAGGGGCCTTGGTACCATCCGGCTGATCGGGCATTGCGCCTGATTTGAGGTCTTTCAAATGAGCCGTGTCGGCGCCAGTCAGCACCAGGTGAACGCCGGGCGCGGCGCGCGCCTCGTCCAGCGAGCCTATGGAAAATCGCGCTTTTGCAACGGGCGAGCGCAACACGTAGCCATGCAGCGTGCCTTCCGGCGCGATATCGTCGGTATAGCGCCCCTTCCCCGTAATGAAGCTCTGATCTTCCTTGCGCAGCACGGATGCGCCCATGCCGAATTTCGGTGTGAGGACCGTCATGATGAGTTCCCTGCCGATGACTTGAAGGTATCGGGCGACTTATGCTTCCAGGTAGTTTTGACGACGGGCTGCATGGTGTAAAGAGCCAGCGTCGAAAATGTTGGGCCAGTCGGCGCGATGCCTGCCCGCCAACCAGGAGATGCGAGATGCGCACCGATACCGGCCAGGTGTTCCGCCTCGAGGACTACCGCCCGAGCGACTATATCATCCCGCAAACCGATCTGGTCTTCCGACTCGATCCGCAGGCGACGCGGATAACGGCCACGCTGACGGTCGAACGGCGTGACGGTGCACCGCCTGATGCGCCGCTGGTGCTCGACGGCGACGATTTGGTGCTGGAGGAATTGCGGGTTGAAAACGAGCCGGCAGACGATGACGCCTACGAGGCGACATCCGACAGCCTCACGATCCGCGCCCTCCCTGGAAAAAAGCGCTTCCAGATCACCATCGTGACCACCACCAATCCTGCCGCCAACAAGGCCTTGATGGGCCTTTACACGTCAAATGGCGTCTACTGCACCCAGTGCGAGGCCGAGGGCTTTCGCCGCATTACCTATTTCCTTGATCGGCCGGATATCCTCAGCATCTATCGCGTCCGCATCGAAGCACAGAAGGATACGGCGCCGCTCCTTCTGTCCAATGGCAATCCCGTCGAGAGTGGCGATCTTGACGGCGGCTGGCATTACGCGGTCTGGCAGGACCCGTTTCCGAAACCCTCCTATCTGTTCGCGCTGGTGGCCGGCGATTTGGGCGTCGTGGAGGACCGCTTCATCACCGTATCCGGCCGGGAGGTGAAACTCGGCATCTATGTCGAGCACGGAAAGGAGGCGCTCGCGGCCTATGCCATGGATGCGCTGAAGCGCTCCATGCGATGGGACGAGGAACGCTTCGGCCGCGAATACGATCTGGACGTCTTCAACATCGTTGCCGTCTCCGATTTCAACATGGGCGCTATGGAAAACAAGGGCCTGAACGTTTTTAACGACAAGTACGTTCTGGCCGATCCGGAGACCGCGACGGATGCGGACTTCGCCAACATCGAAGCCATTATCGCGCACGAATACTTCCATAATTGGACAGGGAACAGAATCACTTGTCGCGACTGGTTCCAGCTTTGCTTGAAGGAAGGGCTGACAGTCTATCGCGACCACGAGTTCTCCGCCGACCAGCGCTCGCGCGCCGTCAAGCGCATTTCAGAGGTCAGAACCCTGCGCGCGCACCAGTTTCCGGAGGACCAGGGACCGCTGGCACACCCGGTGCGTCCGCGCAGCTACCGCGAGATCAATAATGTCTATACGGCAACGGTTTACGAGAAGGGGTCGGAGGTGGTGCGCATGATCCGCACCATTCTCGGGCCGGATTCCTTCCGTGCCGGGATGGACCTTTACTTCGAGCGCCATGACGGCCAGGCGGTCACCATCGAAGATTTCCTTGCCTGTTTCGAAGAGGTGTCCGGACAGGATTTGTCGCAATTCGCCCTGTGGTATCATCAAGCTGGCACGCCTGACGTCGCTGTATCGACGCATTACGACGAAAAGGCCCGGCAATATACGATCGAACTCGAGCAGTCGGTGCCGCCCACGCCTTCGGAATCACGCAAGCGGCTGATGCATATCCCGCTCGCCTTCGGGCTGGTCGGCCCCAATGGGCAGGACATGGTCTATGACAGCGCG
>JAJUHJ010000065.1 GCA_029279965.1 Phyllobacteriaceae bacterium | reverse complement strand
TTCGGTTCCGGAGGCAATCGCGCTGATCAAGGCCAATTCTTTGCGGCCTGCCGAAGACGTTCTGGCCGACGAACGGGAGGCTTCTCTAAGGTTGCGGGTGGGACGCCAGTCCAAGGCGCTACGGCACCTGTTCTTCGCCGAACGCGAAGCGGCGCGCAGGCCTGACGGAGGGGTAGCGCGAATCGTCGGAAAGGTCGGAGTGGTCGGCGCGGGACGCATGGGCGCAGGCATCGCGCTCGCTTTTGCGACACGCGGGATCGACGTGGTCCTTGCCGATAAAAGTGCCGATGTGCTTGCCAGTGCCGTCGATTACATCGCGCAGCAGGCAGAAACCGCCGTTTCCAAAGGACGCGCCACGCGGGCCGAGGATGTGACCGATCGCGTCGCGACAGGCACCCTCGACGACATGGCAGACTGCGACCTCGTAGTCGAAGCGGTGATCGAGGAGATGGACATAAAGCGTGCGGTTTTCGCAGCGCTCGACTCCGTGGTGCGACCTGACGCGATTCTGGCGACCAATACGTCATATCTCGATGTCAACGCCATCGCTGCGGCAAGCTCCCATCCCGAACGCGTGGCCGGGTTGCATTTTTTCAATCCGGCCCATGTGATGAAGCTGGTCGAGATCGTTGATGGCGAGCGAACGGCGCCCGACACTGTCGCAACGCTTTTGAAGCTGGCGCGCACGCTGGGCAAAATTCCGGTCGTTGCAAAAGTGGGCGAGGGGTTTATCGGCAACCGCATCTTCGCAGCTTACCGCAGGCAGTGCGAATTCCTGCTCGAAGAGGGCGCTTTCCCGCAGAATGTCGACGAGGCCATGCGCGGCTTCGGCATGGCGATGGGCCCGTTCGCCGTGTTCGACCTTGCCGGGCTTGATGTGGCATGGGCGATGCGCAAGCGGCTCGCGCCGACCCGCCATCCGAAAGCGCGTTACGTCGAAATCGCCGATCTTTTGTGCGAGGAGGGGCGGTTCGGGCGCAAAACCGGCAAGGGTTGGTATGACTATGCCAGTGGCACTGCCCGGCCCGATCCACATGTGGAAGCGTTGATCGTGGAAGCGTCGGCGGCAAAGGGTATCAAGCGCAAACTGCTTGATCCGGCAGCCATTCAGGCCCGGCTTCTGGCTGCGATGATCAATGAGGCGGCCTGGGTGCTTGCAGAGGGTGTCGCAGCCCGGCCTGGAGATATCGACCTCGTCCTGGTCAATGGCTACGGTTTTCCCAAACTCAAAGGTGGCGTCCTCCATTGGGCGGCCCATGAGGATCGGGCGGAGATCGTCCGCGCGGTAAAGGAAATGGCGGAAGCGAGCGGGGTGGGTATCGAGGTGGCGGCCAATCTTGAGCAAGTCCTCGACGCGGCGGCACATCTGTAGCTTGCGCAGAGGAGAGGCTTTGCAAAAGCTATTAAACTAGTTTATAGACTTACTGAGGCAAGGCAGAGAGACAGGCCCCTCCGTCACCTCGCGAAAACCGGGGAAAGCGCTGCTTTCGCCGCATTCCAATCCAGGGAGGAACTATTATGAAAACCTCACTTATTGCGGCTCTCGCAATTGGCGTAGCGGCAATTGCGACGGGCGCCAGCGCCCAGGACTTTCCTCAGCGTCCCATAACGCTTGTCAATCCGTATTCAGCTGGTGGCCCTGCCGACTTGATCGGGCGTACGGTCGCCGAAGGCATGTCGCAGGTGCTCGGCCAGCCGGTGGTCGTTGAAAACCGCCCGGGCGCCGCCACTGCAATTGCCGCGACCCACGTCGCTCAATCTCAGCCCGACGGTTACACGCTGCTGATCGCCGGCTCCCCCACCCATGTGGTCACTCCTGCCATCCAGCCGGATGCCAATTATGACGGCATTGGCGACTTTACGCCGGTCTCGACGGTCGCGCTGGTGCCTAATGTGCTCGTCGTTAGTGCGGCCTCCGGCATCACGAGCGTCGAAGAGCTTGTGGCGCGTGCCGAAGAGAGCGCGGGTGCGGTCAGCTTTGCTTCCGTTGGACAGGGAAGCCTTCCGCACCTGTCGAGCCTCCTGTTTCAGCAGGAGACCGGCACCGAGCTGACGCACATCCCCTATGGCGGCGCTGCCCCGGCCGTGGTCGACATTCTCGCGGGCAATGTCGACATGGGCTTCCTCAACGCTCCGCCGATGATGGAATACTTCTCGGGCGGTGAACTGATACCGCTCGGTTTGGCTGCTTCGGATCGCGCCAGCGGGCTCCCCGACGTTCCGACGATGGAAGAACTCGGTTACGGCACCTTCGAGATGAGCACCTGGTATGGGATCTCGGCCCCCGCCGATACGCCCGAAGAGGTGGTCGAGGCGCTCGACAACGCAATTGCCCAGGCGCTGGAAATGCCGGAGGTGCAGGAGCGTCTGACCAAACAGGGCGTGGAAATCTTCTACAAGCCAAGCGCCGAATTCGCGAGTTATCTTGAGGCGGATGCTGATCGCATGCTGCAGCTGCTCGAAGTTTCGGGTGTAGGCGCTCCGCAATAACTGACTGTAGACAGCGTCGAAGCAAGTCGACGCTGTCGCTTTACGCAACATGAGCGGACTACGAGGTCCGGAGCTCGAAATGACCCAGATCGAAGGCCGTGTATGGACGTTCGGCGATAACATCAGCGCCGATAACGGCATCATACAATATTCACAGGTGCCCGATCTGGGCACGTTCGATATCCCCGCGCTCAAGGCCATGTGCTTTACGCTTCTGCGCCCCGAATTTCCCGCAGAGGTGCGTCCCGGAGACGTGATCGTGGCGGGTCGCAATTTCGGTCACCACAGCCATCCCCACGCTGCGGTTGCCATGAAGGAATCGGGCATCGCCGCGGTTCTGGTCGAAAGCTGTGACTCTGCCTTTATCCGCAAGGCGCTCAATGTGGGCCTGCCGATCATACCGTGTCCGGGGGTGAGCGCGGCCTTCGCCGAGGGCGAGACCCTCTTTACCGACCTTTCGACCGGTGAGGTCAAGAACCGCGAGCGCGGCACCGTCCTCCACTACCGCCCGTTTGCGCCCAAGATGATCCAGGTGTGGCAGGCGGGCAGCCTCGCCGATGCGCTCAAGCGTCGCTTTTCGCAATCATCGCAAGAGGTCCGGCCGTGAACACGTTCGGCAAGACAAATTGGTGGGAGGCGGGAACCGCTATCCTGCTCTTCGCCCTCGGTGCCTATCTAGCCTGGAGCGGCTTCGGGTTCGGCATCGGCCAGCTCAACCGCGTGGGAGCCGGCTTTTTTCCGCTTGCGGTGGGGGTCATGCTCATGGGACTCGCGGTGGCGATCTTCATTCAGTTCAGGCAAAGCGCCGCTCAGCCCCGCAAACTGCCGTGGAGGCCCATTGCAGCCATCGCTGCGGGCCTCGTCGCTTTCGCCCTTCTGGTGACGACGCTGGGCTTTGTCATCGCCACAGCCGTGCTTGTTTTCGTCACGGCGCTGGGTGACCGGACGGTCCACGTCCGGCGCGCAGCCATCACCGCCATTGCGATGGCCGTGTTCGGCTACGTCGTCTTCATCGTTCTGTTTCGCCTTCCGCTCAATCCCTTCTGGTGGTAGCCGTGGATATTCTTGCCAATATCGCCTTGGGTTTCGAGCGAGCTGTTTCGCTCGATGCACTCCTGTTCTGCTTCATCGGCGTTACGATCGGCACCTTCGTCGGCGTCCTGCCGGGCGTGGGCGCCATGGCCGCGGTGGCGCTGTGCCTGCCCTTCACCTTCTATCTCGACCCCACCATCGCGCTGATCATGCTGGCGGGTATCTTCTATGGCGCCCAGTATGGCAGTTCGACCGCCGCTATTCTGCTCAATGTGCCGGGCACGGTTACCTCGGCTGTAACCTGTCTCGACGGCTATCCCATGAGCCAACAGGGCCGCGCCGGTGTCGCCCTGTTCATAACCACCATCGCCTCGTTCGTCGGCGGAACCATCGCCATCATCCTCATGATGATGTTCACGCCCGTGGTTGCTGCCCTTGCCCTGCGGTTTTCCTCGGCGGAATACTTCATGATCATGCTGTTGGGGCTGGTCGCCGCCTCGACGATTTCGCCCGGCTCGCATCTCAAGAGCCTTGCCATGATCGGCGTGGGGCTGGCGCTGGGGCTGGTGGGTACCGACATCAATACGGGGACCGTGCGATTCAGCTTCGGACAGCTCGCGCTCTCTGACGGGGTGAGCCTCGTTGCGATGGCGATGGGTCTGTTCGGGGTCGGCGAGATTCTTTCGAGCATCGGCGGAGCGCCCCGCAAACCGATGGACGCCAAGTCGATCACGCTGCGCTCGATGCTTCCAAGCCGATCCGAGGTCAAGAGCCTGATCAACCCCATTCTGCGCGGCACGGGCATCGGCGCGATCATCGGCGCGCTTCCAGGTTCGGGCGCCACCGTCGCCACCTTCATGGCCTATGCGACTGAGAAGCGTGTCGCCAAGGATCCCTCGCGGTTCGGCCATGGCGCGCCCGAAGGCGTTGCCGCGCCGGAAGCGGCAAACAATTCCGCCGTTCAGGCAGCCTTCATGCCCACCCTCAGCCTCGGCATTCCGGGCGACGCGCTGATGGCGTTCCTTCTGGGCGCCATGATGATCCACGGCATCGTGCCCGGACCCCGGTTCCTGGTCGAACAGCCGGTGATGTTCTGGGGCCTGATCGCGAGCTTCTGGATCGGTAATGTCATTCTGGTCATCCTCAACCTGCCGCTGATCGGCATCTGGGTGCGGATGCTTTCCATCCCTTATAACATCCTGTTCCCGGCGATGCTGTTTTTCATCTGCATCGGCGTCTATTCGGTGAATTTCCAGGTGTTCGACATCTACGCGGTGATCGTGTTCGGCGTGCTCGGGTTCCTGATGAGCAAGCTCGGCTATTCACCAGCGCCGATCCTGCTCGGCTTCATCCTGGGGCCGATGATGGAAGAGCATTTCAAGCGCGCTCTTCTAATGTCGCGCGGTGATCTTGCGATCTTCTGGGAACGTCCGATCAGCGCGGTGCTGCTCGCGGCGGTGGTTCTTCTGCTCATCTTTTCGGTGCGCGAGATCATGCGTCAGGGACGCGCGGACAAGCAGCGCCTCATCGAGGAAGCTCAGGATGCCGGTTAATCGCACAGTCATCGCAATCGCGCCGATCCCGCCCGAGCTCGAGGCGCATCTGGCTGCCCGATTCGACCTGCGCCATGAGCGCCTTGGAACGGGCACATCAATGCCGGGCATCCGGGTCATCGTAACGACCAGCATGGCCGGCGCCGACGAGGCGGTGATGGACGCCTTTCCGGACCTGGCGCTGATCGCCTGCAACGGCACGGGGCTCGACAAGATCGATCTCGCCGCCGCTGCGGCACGTGGCGTCACCGTCCAGCACACGCCCGACATCGTTACCGAAGACACCGCGGATTTCGCCGTGGGATTGATGTACGCGACGTCACGACGGATCGCCGAGGCCGATCGCTTCGTGCGCAGCGGACGATGGCGCACCGAGCGGATGACACCTTCGCGCCGGCTTTATTCCCGGACAGTCGGAATTGTGGGGCTGGGCAATATCGGCTCGGCCATCGCGCGCCGGGCAGCCGGAATAGGCATGACTGTTCTCTATACGGGTCCGCGCGAAAAGCCGGACGTGCCTTATGCGTACCGGCCGGACGTCGTCACGCTGGCGAGGGAAGCCGATATCCTTGTTTTAAGTTGCCCTGGCGGGCCGGCGACGCATCATCTCGTGGGCGCGGAGGTGCTCGAGGCACTTGGGTCTGAAGGTATTTTGATCAACGTCTCCCGCGGCAGCGTGGTGCAGCAGGAACCGCTTCTCGCCGCCCTCGAGAACGGGATCATTGCAGGTGCGGGGCTCGATGTGTTCGAGTCCGAGCCCGACATCGATCCGCGCTTTTTCAAGCTTGAGAATGCTGTTCTCCAACCGCACTACGCAGCGGTGACCAGAGAGACCCGGCAGGCCATGGCCGATCTTCTCGGGGCGACGATCGCGCGTTATTTCGATACTGCCATATCAGCCTGACAAGGATGCCAGAATGTTCTACGAGCCGCGTAATGGCCACGGTCTGCCACACGATCCGTTCCGCGCCATCGTCGCGCCGCGCCCCATCGGGTGGCTGTCAACGCTCAGCGCGGAGGGACGCCCGAACCTCGCCCCCTACAGCTTTTTCAACGCCGTGTGCGGCCGCCCGCCCATGGTGGGATTTGCCACCGAAGGCATGAAGGACAGCGCCACCAACGCGACGGCCACGCGTGAGTTCGTTGTGAATCTCGCCACCCGAGCCATGGCCGAGAAGGTCAATCTGTCTTCCTCTCGGGTCGATTCCCACGTGGATGAGTTTGAACTGGTGGGGCTTGAGGCCGCACCCTCGAAAATGGTCAAGGCTCCGCACGTCAAGGGCGCGCCTGCGGCGCTGGAATGCAAGGTAACGCAGATTTTGGACCTCGCCTCGCTCGACGGTCCAATGCCCGGCCGCGCCTTCATCATCGGCGAAGTTGTGGGTGTCCATATCGACGAAGCGTGCCTTACCGACGGACTGTTTGACGTCGTCAAAGCCGGCACGATCTCGCGGCTCGGCTATCGTGATTATGCCCAGGTCGAATCCGTCTTTTCCATGTTGCCGCCCGGCGATGTTTTCGCCAATCACTGATGGCCAAGAAACGCATTTTGCGGCCTCCCCTTAAGCCATGCGCTCAGGTGGCGTATTTCGGCGGTCCGGTGATCCTGCTGTGCGCGCGGCGGCGATGCGTCAAGTGACGAATCGAAACGCATTGGCGAAGGCTTTGGATGCAAGGCTGTGATGCAGCGCCCGCCGGCTGTCAGACCGTCGGGACGATCTGCTTGGGATCGAGCGTTACCCAGGGGGTGCTTGCCACCTCGAATATTTTGGACGGTGGCGCGACGGCGCGGACCGCGGTGTCATCTCCAAGACGGATCATGTAATCCCAGTGCTCGCCAAGGAAGGAACGTTCCAGCACCGTGCAGCGCAGTTTTGGACGTTCCGAGGCATCGGGCTCGGCGTCCGAGAGAGTGAACGCATGCGGACGGACCGAAAAGGTCGGCTCTGTCCCCTGGGGCGATTCCTCGAACATCGATAGCGGCAGGGAGAACCCGTCAAACTGGAGTTGCTGGCCCGATAGCCTGGCGGAAAGGAAGTTCGTTCGCCCGATGAAGCTTGCCACAAAGCGGCTCCGCGGCCGGTTGTAGACCATATAGGGCGTGTCTACCTGTTCGATCCGGCCGTTGTTCATCACCGCGATCCGATCCGAAGTCACCATCGCTTCGGATTGGTCATGGGTGACATAAACGGAGGTGATGCGAAATTCGTCATGAATGCGTTTGATCTCGAAGCGCATCTCCTCGCGCAGAGCGGCATCGAGATTGGAGAGCGGCTCGTCAAGAAGCAGCACCTCGGGCCGCACCACGACCGCTCGCGCAAGGGCCACGCGTTGCTGCTGGCCACCTGAAAGCTCGGATGGATAGCGGTCGGCCAATTGCCGCATCCGGACGACATCGAGGATCTCCTCGACGCGGCGTTTGATCTCGGCCGCGCCGAGTTTGCGTAGCTTCAGACCAAAGGCGACATTTTCGGCAACCGTCATGTTCGGCCAGATCGCGTAGCTCTGGAAAATCATGGACATGCCGCGCTTCTCCGGGGGCAGAGAACCGTGCGGCGTCGAGAGCGACCGGCCGTTCAGCTTGATCGTGCCCGATGTCGGATCGAGGAAACCCGCCAGCATCCGAAGCGTCGTCGTCTTGCCACAACCTGAAGGGCCGAGGAGCGAGACGAATTCTCCCTCCTCCAGCGTCAGATCAACGTCGCTTACCGCGTCGAAGCTGCCGAACTTCCGGCCCAGCCCTTCCAAAACCAATCCCATCAGGATCTCCTCATCATGAAGTCGCGGCCGAGCAGGCGCAGCCCGATCAACACCACAGCGGTGACGAGCAGGAGCAGCATCGAGCCGAGTGCCGCCAGTTGTTCCATCTGGCCTTCCTGACTCATGTCCAGCAGGACGACGGAAACAACGCGCGTGTGCGGTCCGATCAGGAAGATTGCGGTGCTGAGTTCCTGTGCGGCCGGAACGAAAATCAAAAGCCATCCTGCCGCGAGCGTACGCTTGAGCAGAGGCGCCACCACCTTGCGGATGGCGATGAGCCGTCCGCCGCCCAGTATGCGCACCGCGTCCTCCATTTCGTAGTGAATGGCACTGACACCGGCGGAGCCGGTCGTGTAGGCGATGGGCAGGAAGCGCGTCGTAAAGGCGAGCGCCAGGATCAAATAAGTGCCGTAGAGCGAAACTGGCGGCAACGCATAGACCGCATAGAAGGCGATCGCGAGCACGATTCCCGGGATTACGAAGGGAGACATGCACAGAAAGCCCAGAACACCACTGAACGGTACAAGCCGGCGCTGCATGATATAGGCGATTGCCAGCGCCAGAACGATCGCCACCGTTGCCGCCGTCGCCCCCAATCCCACGCTGCTGATCAGCGCTTTTTGCGAGGTCGTGTGCTCAAACAGCACATACTGGAAGTTCTGCAGGGTCAGGTTACCCCATGTGAGACCCCTGACCCAGGAGACGCTAAACGCCGCCATCAGGAGGACGAAGAGCGGCATGACGACCGAGATGGACACCACGAAGAAGCTGTAGCCGAACATCACCCAGCGCCATCTGCCGAGCTTCACCAGCCGGCGCTCGCCCCCCTTCCCGGTCACGGAGGCATAGCCCTTGCGCGACAGGATACGCTTTTGGAGGTACAAGAGCCCGGCGGTGATCATGAGCAGCGGGATCGAATAGGCGGCGGCCACTTCGATCCGCAACGGGAAGGTGAAGAACTCCGAAAGCTGGATCACGACGACCGGGAAGCGGGCCGGAATCGAGATCAGCGCCGGAACGCCATAAAGTGCCATGGACACCAGGAACGTCAGGAGGGCGCTGCCGAGAATCGAAGGCAGGACCAGCGGGAAGGTGACTTTCAAAGCTGTGCGGATCGGCCCTGCGCCAAGGATGTTGGCAGCGTCTTCCATCTCGGAATTGAGCATTTCGAAGGCGGCGCTCACCAGGACGAAAATCGTGAAGTAGAGGTTGATCGCCATCACGAGGACGAGTCCCTCGAAGGAGAAGATATTGACGATCGGCTCCACGTCGCCTGTCAGCCATGTCCAGATCTGGTTGAGCCAGCCCGCGTTTGGTCCCGCCAGGAGAATCCAGCCGACGCCGCCGAGATAGGGCGGGATGAGAAAGGCGCCGAAGACGCCCACCCGGACGAAGGTGCGCCCCGGCATGTCCGTACGGGTGCACGCCCACGCCAGAGGCACGGCCAGGATGAGCGACAGCGCCACCACGCACACGGCCATGTAGAGCGTGTTGAGCAGAGCCCTCACGTGGTGTGGAGTCCCGTAGGCAGCGAGGTAGTTCTGAAGGGTGAAGCCGCCCGTTTCGGGATGGGTGAAGCTCTTGATCACCAGCATGCTCATCGGCGCGACGATCAGCACGAACAGAATCGCGACGAAGAAAAGCAGGACGAGGCTGCTCGGCTGGAACCGCTGCAAGAGCGATACGCGACCAGCCGACGCTGCGGCGCGTGCACCAACCGGCGTCGAAGTGATTGTGGACATGGCCGCTCAGCCTCCTGATTGCGAAACTCGGGGCCGGAGGCGTGGTGACGCCTCCGGCGGGAGAGTCAAATTCCGAAGGTTGCGCGGAACTGGTCCTGAATTTCGACCACCTCGGTGGCGGCGGATTCAGGGTCGACGGTCAGGAGTTCAACATCGTCGAGCGGCGGCATGCCTTCGGGAAGCTCTACACCCTGGATCAGCGGATAGCGCAGATTCTCGATGAGCAGATCCGCATACGCCTCGCTCAGCAGGAATTCCTCGAAGAGCTTGGCCGCGTTCGGATGCGGCGCATCGGCGAGGATGCCGGTCCCGCTCGGCGGCAGCATCAGGCCGTCCTCGGGGAAGACCGTCTGGACAGGGTCGCCCGAGGCTGTAGCGGCAAGGCCCAGCGTGACCGGCGCGACCGCCACCTTGCGCTCACCTGAGACGACCAGATTGAAGCCATCGGCAATGGAGCGGCCGATATAGGGGTCGTTCTCCTCGAGTTTCTCGAAATATTCCCAGCCATACTTGTCGCGCATCGCAATGGCATACATGCCCATGCTGCCCGAGAAGCCGGGATGGGCGATGCCGACCTGACCCTTCCATTTCGGGTCGAGCAGGTCGGTCCAGGTCTGGGGCGCCTCCTCCTCCGCAACAAGCCCGGTGTTATAGACGATGCCGTAGGGCGAGACGTTCGATGTAAACCAGAGGCCGTCGCGCCCTGCCTCACGCAGGTTGGGGAGCATGTTGTCTATTCGTTGCGGCAGATATTCCAGCAACGCGTCTCCTTCCGAGAGGAGGAGAAAGTCGGTGGTGTCGTTGGATGAATAGACGTCGCCCTGCACCGCCTGCGCCTGCACTTCCTGCATCACGCGTTGAAACGTGACGCTGCCGGTCGCGCGGACCGCGCTGCACTCGACACCCGGATAGGTCTGCTGGAAGAGATTGCAGACCTGATCGGCAAACTCGCTGGTCGTCTGCGATACATACCAGACGATCTGGCCTTCTTCCTGCGCCGCCTCGTAAAGCTCCTGCTCCCAGGGTTCGTATTGGGGGCTCTCTCCCTCCTGTGCGGCGACCGAGGTCGCCCCCGCAAAAAATACGAGTGCGGCGGCTCTGAGCAATGTCGATCTCATGATACTATCCTCCCTTGGGTCCATTGGTTCCGGTTGCCCGTGACGGTCGCTCCCCGCCCATCACCCCACGTCGTTTGCGGCGATCGGGGTGATGCCGGGCGAGATCGCCAGAAGAAAGTCGCTGAACGTATCCCCCTGGACGATGATGTGCCGCTTGATGAGCTCCTCCGCTTTCTGCGGGTCGCGGGCGCGCACCGCCGCGATGACCGCGTCATGCTCATCCGCCGATTTCGACAGCCGCCCAGGCGCGCGAAGCTGCAAGCGCCGATACGGCTTCAGCCGCGTGTGGAGGGCGTTCGATATCTTGGTGAGATAGCTGTTCCCGCTCGACTCGTAGAGCAGGCGATGGAACGTCTCGTTGGCGTAGTAATAGGCGTCGGCTGTTCCTTCTTCGCAGGCGGCGCGGCATTCGGCCTGTGCGGTCTCCAGCGCGGCGATCTGCTCTGGCGTCATGCGGCGCGCGGCGAGCCGGGCGCACATGCCTTCGAGTTCGCCCATCACTTCAAACATGCCGATCAGTTCGGTCACCGTGACCTCGTTGACGAAGGTGCCCTTGTGAGGAACGATGCGAACCAGGCCCATGGCGCTGAGCTGCATCAGTGCCTCGCGGATCGGCGTCCGAGAAACCTTGTGACGCGCGGCAAGGTGAGACTCGTCCAGCCGCTCGCCCGGCGTATAGACGCCAGTGACAATATCCTGCTCGATCGTCTCCCGCAGACGCTCCACTGTGCTCTGCTTTATTGCGCCGCGGCTGGCTTCGTTCATCTCATGCTTCATTCCGCCGCTCTCGCCTCGCCTTCGCCCGCCAGCGTGCGTACAGCCTCAACCGCGGCTGTGGCGCCGTCGCCTGCGCAACTGGCCAGAAGTCCTGCGGACCCGGCGCGGATGTCGCCAGCTGCAAAAATACGCGGATGCGAGCTGCGCATAAGAGCATCGGTCACGATCCTGCCAGCCTCATCCAGCTCGACCACTCCGTTCAAAAAACCGGTGTTCGGCGTCAGTCCGATATAGACGAAGACGCCGTCGGCGCTTTCTGTCGTGCTATCGCCGGTTTCGAGATTCTTGAGCCGCACACCGGTGACCACGTCGCCACCCTCGATCGCCTCGACGGTGGTGCGCGGACGTTCGGTCACGTTTTCGGCGGCGGCGATCCGCTCGATGGCCTTCTTCTGTGCCCGCGGCACCGCACCGCGATAGGCCAGCACGACCTCGTCCGCTTGCTCGGACAGGACCATCGCTTCGTCGAAGGCGGAATCGCCGCCGCCGACCACGATGACCTTCATGCCCCGAAACATTGGCCCGTCGCAGGAGGCGCAGTGCGAAACACCCTTGCCCTCCAGCGCCTCTTCGCCCGGTACGCCAAGCGCCCGCCGCGTGGACCCGGCGGCGACGATCAGCGCGCGGCAGACGACGCGCTCGCCATCACAGTCGAGCACGATCCGGTCTTCCTCTTCCGAGATGCCGGCGATTTCCGCGAGCATCAGTTCAGCGCCCCAATTCTCCGCTTGCTCCTGCAGCATAGGGCCAAGTTCGACCCCGGCGATCGGCTCGGGGCTGCCTGGAAAATTCTCGATCCGGTCCACGGTGAGCACCTGGCCGCCGACGCCCAGCCGGTCGACCAGCAACACGCTCGCGCCGTGCCGGCCGGCGGTGGCGGCGGCGGTAAGTCCGGCAATGCCGGCCCCGATGACGGCGATATCGACCTCCCGCATCGGTCAGCGCCATTCGTCGATCAGAACGGTCATCTGCGGCCGCGCGCCGTAAATCTGCCAGTAGCCATTGGCTTCTCCGCCCACGACGATGACGTTGATTTCTTCATGCCGGAACATGTGGATTTCCTCGTCATCGGCAGCCTCGAGGCGGGTTGCCAAGGGCTCCTCCCCGAACGTTGCGCGCGGATAGACGTAATTCTGCACAAGTTGCAGGTCCCAGAACCGCGCCGCAGGCATCTTCGCGGTCTCATAGATCCAGTCGATCAAGTCGGCCTTCTTCTCAAAGCCGCCCCGATCGATGAATTGCCGCGCGGTGATCGGGTCGAGCACCAGGATCGGCGCGGTGATCGCATCGGTGCCGAGCAGCATGTCCTTGACATGCTCGCGCCAGTATTTCTTGCGTAGCCCGAGGCTGAACGTGGTCGTGCGGCAGCCCTGGAAGATCGTCACCGTGCTTTGATCCGCTTGATAACCCTTCTGGACATGGAGCGGCTCCCAGGGTGAGCGCTCCTCGTTTTCGGCAAAGGTCAGGCCGTTATAGGTGTAGTTGCTGCCAAGCGAGCCCATAAAGGTCTCGCCGGGAACCGAGCCGCCCTGAAGGTTCTGTGACAAGAGACTGTAGGCCCGGCCGATGGTGGCGTTGGCATGGTTGTAGGGGCCAAGGGCGCCGAGGCCGCAATTCATTCCGATCTCGTGACGAATGGGTCCGTTGACCACGGACATGGTTGCGGCAGAGCTCGATGTGCTGCCGCGCGCCGTCACACCGGATGACGCCAAGGCCAGGATAACGGGAAAATATTCAGGCTTTGCTCCGGCCATGACCGCGTTCACCGCGACCTTTTCGACCGTGTAGCTCCACAGGCCGCGATTCTTGGTCGGCTGCATCTGGCCGACCACCTCGTCGGGCTTGCGGCTCGTGCCGGAAAGCATGTCGGCAACCCGCGCTTCGGTCGGAAGGACGATGGGCAGCTTGTCGGTCCAGTTGTTCTCAAGGAACATTTGCTGGAGCGAGTCCTCGGTGCCGGGGGAAAGCAGCCGGTTCCTGGAGACGGCCGGCGCGCCGCGCTCCTTCGCCGTCACCTCGGGCAGGGGCGCGGTCAGTCCTTCGATAATCTCGCGCATCACCGGCTCGCCGGTTGCCGGATCGTTCCCGGTAACGTAGGCGCGCAGCTCGGCCTCGCTCT
The DNA here is from genome assembly GCA_029279965.1 of Phyllobacteriaceae bacterium. Taxonomy (GTDB): domain Bacteria; phylum Pseudomonadota; class Alphaproteobacteria; order Rhizobiales; family Rhizobiaceae; genus Chelativorans. Next base: position 3,930 of record JAJUHJ010000065.1, on the reverse strand, counting down.
TGCCCATGACTGGTTGCGGCACAAAAACAAGCCGCGCCTGAGGCAACCCCGCCATGCGGACAACCGACTTGACGACCTTGACGAATTTCTCCGTGTGCACTGCCACTGCCGGAATACCGTATTTCGTCTCGAGCGTGACGGCATGGGTCGAGACGGCGGGCGCGCAGGTACTGCAATGGCCAACGCCAACGATCGCAGCGTCACCATCGGCCTTGATCCGCTCCCACAGTTCGGGATCGTCCTTGGCATAGGTGCTGGCCATCTGGACGATCTTCGTGGTGACCGAGGGCATGTGCTCGGCAAACCAGGCGGCGATCTGCTTGAGCAGTTCGACGGAGTCATCGAAACGGCTATCGACAAGATAGATCGTTTTGCCGTCGAGCGCGTCCAGCCGCGGTGCCGGAGTCTTGCCCGTCACTTTCGGCGGTGTCCCACTCGGATCGAGCACCGTGAGGGTGGCGCCTTCCGTGGCAACGCTCTTGTCCAGCATGTCGTCCTCCGATTTCTTCGCGTGACGGGCTACTCTCCCTCAGCGCGACCAAAGCTGCCCTTCTTTGCTCCCCTCGCCGAAGGCGCTTGCTTCCCGGCTATGTCTCCTCGCCGGCCATGTCTCCTCCGCCGGCCAATCGCTCCCCCGCTCCAGCATGCAAGGCGGCATTCACCGCGCCACACCTTTCATGCGCATGCATCGAGAGAAGGGCCGCTTTCCGCTTGCCGATTCACAGATAATGCCAACGCCGGGCTCTTTGCATACAGCAATATTATTTTAGTATACAATATAGCCGAGCGCAAATGCTAGTCGGATAGAAGGATAGGCCGAGGATGGGCGGGAGTAAGGTGCTCAGTGACCTGCTTCAGACACTGTCGCGGCTGGGAAACCAGTTCCTGGCGCTGGGGCCGTCTGTTCCGGAAGACGAAGCGCGCAGCATCGAGCGATGGTGCACCAGGCTGTTGTCGAGCACCGGCGAAGCGTCCGGCATGGCCATTGCGGGCATTATCGTTGAGCATTGGCGCCGGTTGAATGAAGACGGGCGGCGCGACTTCCTGCACATGCTCAAGGACCGGTTCGGCGTTGACCGGGACCGGCTTTTCGCTGCCGCTGAAAAATATATTGAAGATCCTTCCGATCTCCTGGCCGCCGAACTGCACCGCGCCGCCGAACCAGAACGGCAGGATCTGTTCCGCAGGCTCAACCTGACACCCGGTGGTATCGATTTCCTGGTTCGGGTGCGTGAGGACCTTCTTTCAAGGCTTGCCGATGATCCGGAATTGCACGTGGTCGACATCGATTTCGTGCATCTCTTCTCGTCGTGGTTCAACCGTGGCTTTCTCACCCTGGAGCGGATCGACTGGAACACGCCGGCAATTATTCTGGAAAAGATCATTCGTTATGAGGCGGTGCACGAGATTACGAGCTGGGACGACCTTCGCCTCAGGCTTCACCCCGAGGACCGGCGTTGCTACGCTTTCTTTCATCCACAGCTTCCCGACGAGCCACTCATCTTTCTTGAAGTTGCGCTGACCCGCGAGATGCCATCGGGCATCGCGCCGCTGCTTTCCGAAAGCCGCCCGCCGGTCCGGGCGGAGGAGAGCACGCACGCTGTCTTCTATTCCATCTCGAACTGTCAGCAGGGCCTGCGCGGAATTTCCTTTGGCAATTTCCTGATCAAGCAGGTGGTCGAGGATTTGCGGCGGGAGTTTCCCAATATAAGGGAGTTCGTCACGCTCTCGCCGGTGCCACGGTTTACCGCCTGGCTGAAACAGGAGGCTCTACAGGAATCTGTCCCAGGGGCCGAAGACGTGCTTCGGCTGACGGAGCGGGAAAACTGGATGGGCGACGAAAATGTGCGCGAAGAACTCTCCCGACTGCTTCCCGCAATTGCGGCGCATTATTTTCTGGTTGCACGGAACGCCCGCGGTCAGGTGATCGATCCGGTCGCCCGATTCCATTTCGGTAACGGGGCCTCGCTCGCCCGCATCAATCTTTTCGGCGATCTCTCCGTCAAAGCAGCGCAGAACGCGCTCGGATTGATGGTCAACTATCGTTACGACCTCAAGGATGTAGAGAAGAACCATGAGCGGTTCGTTCTGGGAGCCGAGATCGCTGCGGCGCCTGCTGTGCGCGGCCTGCTTCCCGCCCGCCGCTCGGGTTCCGCCAGAATGCCTGCCCTGCCGGCCGGGGAATCTTCTGAATAAAAGGTGAAAGATCGATGGCGAACCACTTGTTCGATGCCCTGACCGGACAGGCGCACGCGTCGCGCCCATTTATCGAGACCGAAGACGGAGGCATCATCCGCTACGAAGACATGCTGGAAAGGACGGCGCGGCTCGCCAACGCGCTGGTCCGGCTCGGCGTAACGCCCGGCGACCGGGTGGCGGCACAAGTGGAGAAGAGCGCCGACACCATCATGCTCTATCTTGCCTGCCTGAGGGCGGGGGCGGTGTATCTGCCGCTCAACACTGCCTATACGGCGGCGGAGGTCGGGTATTTTATCGACGATGCCGAGCCGCGCCTCTTCATTGTCGATCCCGTCCGGACCGACCGGGTTGCGGGTATTGCCGCGAAAGCGGGTGCAGCACTTGTTGCTCTGAACGATGAGGATGGGGGGAGCCTCGTTGGCCTGGCTGCCAAGGAGAGCGCGTCATTCAACAACGCCGAGCGCGGAGCCGATGATCTCGCCGCCCTTCTTTATACCTCGGGAACCACCGGCCGCTCAAAGGGGGCGATGCTGAGCCATGACAACCTTTCATCCAATGCGCGTGCGCTTGTGGAGGCATGGCGTTTCAGTCGCGACGACGTGCTCATCCATGCGCTGCCGCTCTTCCACACGCATGGTCTGTTCGTAGCGACCAACGTCGTTCTGACAGCGGGAGCCTCGATGCTGCTGCAGTCGAGGTTCGACCCCGACCGGATCGCCTCCTCCTTTCCCCGCGCCACTGTGTTGATGGGCGTGCCGACCTTCTATGTGCGGCTGCTCCAGCATCCTGGAGTGAACCGGGAGAGCACGCAAGGAATGCGGCTCTTCGTCTCCGGCTCGGCACCGCTTCTTTCTCAAACGCATGAAGCGTGGCGTGAACGGACGGGCCACGCCATCCTCGAGCGTTACGGGATGACAGAGACGAACATGATCGCGTCCAATCCCTATTCAGGCGAAAGGCGTCCGGGGACCGTCGGTTTCCCGCTGCCGGGAGTGGAGGTCCGCATTGCCGATCCGGACAGCGCGAGACCCGTGGATCAGGATCAGATCGGGATGATTGAGGTGCGTGGTCCAAACGTCTTCAAGGGCTACTGGCGGATGCCCGAGAAGACGGCAAAGGAGTTCCGCGAGGACGGCTTTTTCATGACGGGCGATCTCGGAACAATAGACCCTGATGGATATGTGCAGATCGTCGGGCGCAATAAGGATCTGATCATTTCCGGCGGATACAACATCTATCCGAAGGAGATCGAGCAGGAGATTGACCGGCTTGAGGGAGTGACGGAAAGCGCGGTGATCGGGCTGCCGCATCCCGATATGGGAGAAGGCGTTGCGGCCGTCGTGGTACGCAGGCCCGGCGCGTCGATCGACGGTGCGGCGATCCTTGGCACGATCGCAAGCCGCCTTGCCCGGTTCAAGCACCCAAGGCACGTTGTGTTCATCGACGAATTGCCACGCAACACCATGGGCAAGGTGCAAAAGAATATGCTGCGGGAACGATATGCCCGCCTTTTCTTGCAGGAGGCGTGAAGCCGGTCGATGATCGGGCCGATGTCAAAGCGCATCGGCATGATTTTCGGAAAGCCCGATGCGTAAGATAGAGCGTCCTTTGTGCGTCCAAATGGACGCACGGGCGCTCTAGCCTGTCATATTCAAGGTTCGATCTCCGGCGGCAAAACCGAATTTCATTCTGCTTCGGCCAGAACAGCTCGCCCTCTGTTCGCTGCACACT
>JAJUHJ010000064.1 GCA_029279965.1 Phyllobacteriaceae bacterium | reverse complement strand
GTGTCGTCGCGCCGGTGGTCGATACCAGCGTCGGCTTTGAGGACATCGACACGGCGTTGAGGCGCATGGAAAGCCGTGACGTTTTCGGCAAGATCATCCTGCGCGTTGGATAGCTGATGATGATGTCGGGTGGAGGTAGAGTGATTATCGATTGGATGCATGTCCTTTCGCCCACCGGCACGCGGCGTGCCCTTGCCCGCCACAGTTGAAACGCACGATGAAGCCTTTATTCCGCACAGTTGCTCGCAGGCTTAAAAGCGCTGAGCATTGGCTGACGGCGCAATTGGCGCTCGCGTTGTTATCGGTTCTCCGCCGGCTATCACCCGACACTGCACTTGATTTTGCCGAAGGGACGGCCCGCAGGATCGGCCCGCTGACCAGCCGCCACGGGGTCGCGCTCGACAATCTCAGGCGCGCCTATCCGGAAAAGCAGACGGAGGAGATTGCGGCAATCGCCTCAGACATGTGGGCCAACATGGCGCGCCTTGCCGTAGAGTACGTGTTTCTCGACAAGCTGTTTGATTTTGATCCCGAAAACGCCGAGCCTGGCCGCGTTGAAGTCCAAGGAATCGAAATCTTCAAGCGGGTGCACGCGGAAAAGCGGCCGCACATATTCTTCACTGCCCATATCGGCAACTTCGAATTTCTGCCGATTGCAGCCGCGACTTTCGGCCTCGACGTAAGTTCGCTGTTTCGCCCGCCTAACAATCCGTACATCGCCGACTATATCCATAATACCCGCAGCGGCGCGATGGGTGTGCTGGTGCCCTCGCGCAAGGGAGCAGCTCTCCAACTCGCGCGCATTCTAGAAGATGGCGGCAATATCGGCGTTCTTGTCGACCAGAAGTTTCGCCGCGGCGTGCCTACGTCCTTCTTCAATCGCCCTTGCCTGACAAGCCCGCTCGCGCCGAAGCTCGCCCGCCAATATGACTGTGACGTCTACCCCGTTCATTGTATTCGCCTGCCGGGTGGGCGCTTCCGCCTGGAGGTAGGCGAGAAGCTGGATTTGCCACGCGATTCAACCGGCGCTGTCGACGTCGAACGTATGGCGCAGCAGTTGAATGACGTCGTCGAGCAGTGGGTGCGCGCCAATCCCGGCCAGTGGATGTGGTTTCACCGTCGCTGGGACATCGACTGAGGCAGCTGAAATTGCCTCAGCGTGCGCAGTAGACCTCACATCCTTGGATTCCTGCGTGAAATGGCGCAATAAGGCTCGATCGGCGGGTCCGGTGGGAAAAGGGAGAAAAGAATGCAGAAACTCGCAACAGCGTTCGGCGCGGCCACAATTCTCTTTGCATCAGCCACGGCGGCGATGAGCGAGCGTACGGACCTGGTGCTGGGCGTCACGCTGGAGCCTCCCCACCTCGACCCAACCGCTGGCGCTGCCGCCGCCATCGACGAGATTGTCTACGCCAACATTTTCGAGGGCCTCACGCGCATCGGCCCCAATGGTCAGGTTCTGCCAGCCCTCGCCGAACGATGGCAGGTTTCCGATGACGGAACGGTCTACACCTTCCATCTTCGCGAAGGCGTGACCTTCCATGACGGCACGACGTTCGATGCTGAAGACGTCAAGTTTTCGCTCGAACGGGCTATGTCCGAAGAGTCAACCAATGCGCAGAAAGTCCTGTTTTCCGCGATCGAATCGGTCGAGGTGGCTGATCCGGCCACCGTGCGCGTGACACTCGCCCATCCGCAGGGTTCCTTCCTATACAACATGGGTTGGGGCGATGCGGTTATCGTGGCGCCCGAAACCGCAGACCATAACCGGGAACATCCAGTCGGGACTGGCCCCTACCGTTTCGAGAATTGGGCCAGAGGCTCATCCCTCACGATCGTCAGGAACGCAGACTACTGGGGTGCGCCGGCTGCGCTTGAGAAAGCCGTCTTCCGGTTCATCCCCGACACTGCGGCCGCGGTGACGGCCCTTCTTTCAGGAGACGTTCAAGCATTTCCCAATCTCCAGGCCGGCGATGCCTTGCCGCAGATCCAGGCCGACCCACGTTTCGAGGTGGTGATCGGCGCCACCGAAGGCGAGACGATCCTGGCGATCAACAATGGCAAGAAGCCGTTCGACGAACTGAAGGTGCGGCAAGCCATTTCGCATGCGCTCGACCGGGAGGAAATCATCCTTGGCGCCTCCAGCGGCAATGGTGTGCCGATCGGCTCGCATTTTTCACCGGCCAATGAGGCATATGTCGACCTGACTGGTTCCTATCCCCATGATGTGGAAGCGGCCAGGACGCTTCTGGGTGAAGCAGGCTATCCGGATGGGTTTTCAGCCACGCTGAAACTGCCGCCGACGGATTATGCTCGCCTTGGCGGCGAAATCGTTGCCTCCCAACTGCGCGAGGCAGGAATCGAGCTGGAAATCATTCCCATGGAGTGGGCACAGTGGCTGGAGCAGGTCTTCACCAATAAGGAATACGACCTGTCCATCATTTCTCACACCGAACCCAACGACATCAATATCTACGCCCGCGACGACTATTACTTCAACTACGACAACCCGGAATTCGATGACGTGATGGCCAAGCTTGAGGTAACCACCGAGCCAAAAGAAAGGCAGGAGCTTTACCGCCGCGCACAGCAGATCCTTGCGGAGGATGCCGTGAACGGCTTCCTGTTCCAATTGCCCAAGACCGGAGTCTGGGACGCGAGGCTGGAGGGGCTCTGGGAGAACGCGCCCATCCAGGCAAACGACCTGACCGAAGTGCGGTGGGCGGAATAGCGTTAAACGCGCGCCAATTGCCGGAGCACTGGACCGCGGTTTCAGTTCCATCATCACCCGCAGTAGAAGGCCATGATCGCCTATCTCGCCAAAAGACTGTCCATCGGCCTGTTGACGCTTCTACTGGCTTCGGTGGTCGTATTTCTGGCGCTGGAGGTTCTGCCCGGCGATCCTGCGCGTATCATGCTTGGCATGAATGCAAGTCCCGAGGCACTGGAGGCGTTGCGCACCCAGATGGGGCTCGACCACCCGCCTCTCCTTCGCTACCTGGCGTGGCTCACCGGCATGCTGTCCGGTGATTTCGGCAACTCCTATACCTATTCCTTGCCGGTGATCGAATTGGTTCTGGAGCGTATGGCGGTTTCGCTCCCGCTGGCTTTCATAGCGCTTTCGCTATCGACGTTGATAGCCGTTCCCGTTGGCATTTTTGCCGCCGCCCGGCACGGCCGGGCCGCCGACACCCTGGCGATGGGCGCCGCCCAGCTGGGCGTGGCGGTGCCCAACTTCTGGTTCGCGCTTCTGCTTGTCTATGTCTTCGCCGTGGGCCTGCAAATCGTGCCAGCTGGCGGCTTTCCGGGCTGGGGCGATGGCTGGGGTGAACATTGGCAGGCGCTGCGGGCGCTTATCCTGCCCGCCATCGCGCTGGCTCTGCCGCAGGCGGCGATCCTGGCTCGCATCACCCGTTCAGCAATGGTCGAGGTTCTCGGCGAAGATTATATCCGCACCGCCCGTGCCAAGGGCCTGCCCTGGCGCATTGTGTTGTGGCGACACGCGCTGCGCAACGCACTCATTCCTGTGCTGACCATTCTGGGGCTGCAATTCGCATTCCTGCTGGCGGGCACCATCATTATCGAGAACGTCTTTTATCTGCCCGGTCTGGGTCGGCTCATCTTCCAGGCGATCGGCCAGCGCGACCTGATCGTGGTCGAAAGCGTGGTGATGCTTCTGGTCGCCACCATAATCCTCATCAATCTTCTGGTCGACATTTGCTATGCCATCGCCGATCCGCGGCTGCGGGGCGCGCGATGAGCCTCGATCCGGTCTCTAGCTCCGTGCCTGAACGCCATGTTCTCCTGAAGGCTCTCGGCAACCGCTCCTTTCTCGCCGGCGTCATCATTACGGGCTTTATAGCCGCGGTGGCGCTCCTGTCCTTTGTCTGGACGCCCTACGACATCACACGTCTGGAAGTCTCGGAGCGCATGCAGGGCTTGTCACTTGCTCATCCCTTCGGCACGGATCACCTCGGTCGAGACATTCTCTCGATGGTCATGATTGGCGCGCGCAATTCGATAGCTGTGGCCCTTGTCGCCATCGGCATCGGCATCGTTATCGGCGTGCCGCTTGGAACCTGGGCGGCTGCACGTGGCGGCTTGGCGGATGACGTCCTGATGCGCGTCAATGATGTGATTTTCGCGTTCCCTTCCCTCATCTCCGCAGTCATCATTACGGCGATTTTCGGCCCCGGCGCCATCAACGCCATCATCGCGATCGGCATTTTCAACGTACCGGTTTTTGCGCGTGTTGCTCGTGCTGGCGCACTGTCGCTGTGGCCGCGCGAATTCATCCTCGCTGCGCGCGCTGCCGGAAAAAGCCGTGTGCTGATAACGATTGAACACATCCTGCCCAACATCATGAGCCTGCTTCTGGTGCAGGGCACGATCCAGTTCGCTCTCGGCATTCTGGCCGAGGCCGGCCTTTCCTATGTCGGTCTGGGCACACAGCCGCCAATGGCGTCCTGGGGGCGCATGCTCTTCGACGCGCAAACGCGTCTTGTGGTAGCGCCGCACCTGGCGCTCTTTCCTGGCCTTGCAATCGTCATCACAGTGCTCGGCCTCAATCTTCTCGGCGACGGATTGCGCGATGTTCTCGATCCACGGTTGAGGCGCGCGTGATGAGCCTTCTTGAGATCGAGAATCTGTCTCTGTCGATCCACGACAAGACGATCCTGAAAGATATCGACCTGTCCGTCGCCTCCGGCGAGGTGATGGCGCTGGTGGGCGAGTCCGGCTCAGGAAAGTCGATGACGGCGCTGACGGTGATGCAGCTTCTGCCACACGGCGCCCGCGCCGAGGCAGGCCGTGTCGCTTTCGATGGCATAGAGCTCCTCGGCGCGCCCGAGGCGGCCATGTGCCGGCTGCGTGGCAAAGACATCGGCATGGTTTTCCAGGAACCCATGACCGCGCTGAATCCTGTCAAAACCATTGGTGAGCAAGTGGCCGAAGGCATTCGCTGGCACACCGGGGCGAGTCGTTTCGATGCGGAGACGCGCGCGCGCACCATGCTGGAGCGCGTGGGCCTGCCGGAGAAGCACTTCCCCCTCACCCGTTATCCACACGAGCTTTCCGGCGGACAGCGCCAGCGTGTCGTCATTGCCATAGCTTGCGCATTGCAACCCAAGCTCCTGATCGCCGATGAGCCGACCACGGCGCTCGATGTTGTGTTGCAGACACAGATTCTCGATCTTCTGCGCGACCTGGTGGACGAGAACCGGATGAGCCTTCTCTTGATTTCCCACGACCTTGCCATCGTTGCCGAGATGGCGGACCGCATTACGATCCTGCGGGATGGCACGGTTATGGAAACGGGTGAGGCCACTGACACTCTCGTGAAGCAAAGGCATCCCTACACACGGCAGTTGGCGCAGGCCTCCACCCATGTGCCTGCGCGGGCAAGATCTGGCGGTTACCGGTCCGAACAGAAACCGCTGCTGGAGGCAGAAGGGCTCACGCGCGATTATCCCATTCGCCGCACGTCACTTTTTTCCCGAGCGAAATTCCTGCGTGCTGTCGATGATGTGTCGTTTTCCCTTTGTGCCGGCCAGTCCACTGCATTGGTTGGACGTTCTGGATGCGGGAAGTCCACACTCGCACGAATGGTCCTTGCGCTTGACCGGCCGACAGCGGGCGCTGTGCGCTTCATGGGAGAGGAAATCAGCACGCGCAGCCATGAGGCTCTGCGCGCCGCCCGCCGCAACATGCAGGTGGTTTTTCAGGACCCCTTCGGTTCCTTCAATCCGCGGCATCGCGTGGAGCGGCTCATTTCCGAACCGTTGCATCTGCTGGACGAGAGGCCAGACCGCACCCGCCGCCGTGATCTGGTGGCAGAAGCTCTTGCGCAAGTGGAGCTGTCGCCCGCCGACATGAACAAGTATCCGCATGAAATGTCCGGCGGTCAGCGCCAGCGATTGTCGATTGCGCGTGCAGTCATCACCCGGCCGAAATTGATCGTGGCCGACGAGCCGGTCTCCGCACTCGATGTATCGATCCGCGCGCAGATCCTGGACCTTTTTGCCGATCTTAACGAGCGGCTGGGCATGGCCTGTCTCTTCATCACCCACGACCTTACCGTGGCCCGGGCGATCACAGACACCGTCATGGTCATGCATGAGGGAAAGATCGTTGAAAAAGGGCCGACGAACGCGGTTTTGACACAGCCCAGGACAGAAGCTGCCAAGGCACTCGTCGCCGCTGCGCCCGATCTCGAACGGGCACTGGAAGCGCGGTTGGCAGGCAAAACGCGCGAATCCTGCTGATCGCCCGGCAACGAATTTTCAGGCGCAGCGTTCCTTCGTCGTTGGGGCCGTGCCCCGTTATCGTTGCCAGCAAAGCTGAGGGATGCCCATGAACAGATCCGTTTCGATCCAGGCCCCGCGCATTTTCCCAACCTTTCGCTATCGCGATCCCAAGGCCATGATCGATTGGCTGGTGAAGGTATTCGGCTTCTCCGTTCATGCCCGCTACGGTGAAGGTGACCATGTCGCCCACGCCGAGCTTGCCCTCGGCTCATCCATGATCATGCTCGGCCAGGTCGCCGGTGATGGATATGGAGATATGGTCGGAGGGCCGGGCGAGAATGGCGGCAAATCGGTTTACATCGCCGTCGAGGATGCCGATGTCGTGTATGAGCAGGCCGTCAGGGCAGAGGCAGAGATACTTGAAGCACCGGTTGATCGCGATTACGGCGGACGTGAATTCATCTGCCGGGATCCGGAAGGCAATGTCTGGTGCGTCGGCACCTATTGGCCCAAAGCGCATGAAGCAGCGGATGATTAGAGCGCCGTGCGTCCATTTGGACGCACAAAGGTCGCTCTATCTCATTGAATCTGCGCATCGTGCTTTCCGAAAATCGATTCAGATTTTCGGGCCGATGCTGTACGCGCCGCAGCGAAGATTGCGTCGCAATCAAGATGCTGTTCCAGATGGCCGGCTATGGCATCGAGAGCAGCTTCCACCTGGTCCAGATAGCCCGCACCGCTGACCATGATCCCGAACTCAGCCAGAAACGCTTTGCGGAATGCGTCGGAGCCGAAAAGGCCATGAAGATACGTGCCCATCACTCTGCCATCCGGCGAGGTGGCTCCATCCGGGCGGCCATCTATCCAGGTTACCGGGCGGGCACAGTCCGTGCCGCGTGTCTGGCCCATATGGATTTCGTATCCGGAAAGCGGCACCGGGAATTTTGCGGAACGGGCTTTGACGGTGCGCACCGTCTTTCGCGGGGCGATCACCGTCTCCACATCCAGAAGCCCCAGCCCCTCTGCCGCACGTTCGTTTCCCTCGATCCCGAGCGGATCTTCCACGCGCCGGCCCAGCATCTGATATCCGCCGCATAGGCCGATGATCGCCCCGCCCCGCATATGGTGGTGGTGAATGTCATGATCCCAGCCGTTCTGCCGAAGGAAAGCAAGATCGGCGATAGTGGATTTCGTGCCGGGCAGGACGATGAGGTCGGCGTCTTGCGGCAGCGGGCGGCCGGGCGGCACGAAAATGACCTGCACGCCCGGGACGGCGCGCAACGGGTCCAGATCGTCGAAATTGGCGATCCGTGACAGCATGGGCACGGCAATCTTGAGGCAGGCATCCGCGGCGCTCGCCATATGTTCCAGCACCACCGAGTCCTCCGAAGGCAGCCGCGCCGCCTCGGCAAGCCACGGCACAACTCCGAAAGAACGCCAGCCGGTAAAACGGGTTATCGCGGCAAGACCGTCGTCAAACAAGGCAAGATCGCCGCGGAATTTGTTGATGAGGAACCCGGCCACCATCGCACGATCATCCTCCGGCAGGACGAGGTGCGTTCCGGCAAGCGCAGCGATCACGCCACCCCTGTCAATATCACCGACAAGCACCACTGGCACGTCCGCGCGAGTGGCAAAACCCATATTGGCGATGTCCCGGTCGCGCAGGTTGATCTCGGCGGGCGAGCCCGCACCCTCGACGATGACCAGATCGACGGCTTCACTAACGTGGTTCCAGGAGTCTAGCACCGCGGACATAAGCTGTTTTTTAAAATGTCCATAATGTGCTGCCTCTACCTCGGCGGACATGCGGCCCTGAATAATAATTTGCGCACCGACATCGCTTTGAGGTTTGAGCAGGACCGGGTTCATGTGCACGGTCGGCTCTACGCCGCAGGCAAGTGCCTGGAGCCATTGCGCGCGGCCGATCTCGCCCTCGCCGCCGCCGGGTACCGCCGCGACAGCGGCATTGTTCGACATGTTTTGCGGCTTGAAGGGACGTACCCTCATGCCCCGCCTGTGCGCGAGGCGGCAAAGCCCGGCGACAAGAACGCTCTTGCCGACATCGGAGCCCGTCCCTTGCAACATAATTGCGCGTGCCATGTCTCCGCCTCTCTTTCATGGGCTGCTTCAATCTGCCGGCCACATGCCTCGCCATGTCCCAAAAAAGCCGCCGATTAAGGATCGTTCAAGCACTTGCTAACCTTGCGGTAACCATATCCCGATAGAAGGAAAATCAAGGCAGGCAGCAATGCCTCCCGGCTCCGGATCAGGTCTCGCGTACCGGAGCCGCCTGTTTCTCCAGCTTGCCGGAATCGTCAGCCAAGCGCTCAGGTGGTAGCGCCGCCTATTGGCGCTCCTCAAGCATTTCCTTCACGACCGTCGCCAATTGCTTGAGTGAAAACGGCTTTGGCAGAAAGCCGAATTTGGCATCGGACGGCAGATTTTTGGCAAAAGCGTCCTCGGCATAACCCGAGACGAAGATAAACTTGATGTCAGGCTGCACCTTCCGGATCTCGCCAAGCAAAGTCGGCCCGTCCATCTCCGGCATCACGACATCGGAGACGACGATATCGACCTGACCATCGAGCGATCTGAAGATCTCCAGCGCTTCGGCACCGGAGCTTGCCTCATGCACTTCGTAGCCGCGCGAGGAAAGCGCGCGTACACTTCCCATGCGCACCGCGTCCTCATCCTCCACAAGAAGTACTCGCGCAGAGCCGGAAAGGTCGCGGTTGGCCTCGCGCGGTTGCTCTGCTTTCCCCGGTACGCCGGCGCCCGTACCGTCCGCTTCCGATGGCGCCGGGACATGGCGCGGCAGGAAAATCCGGAAGACGGTGCCCTCGCCGACTTCCGAATCGCAGAAGATGAAACCGCCCGTCTGCTTGACGATCCCGTAGACCATGGACAGGCCAAGACCCGTGCCCTTTCCCACCTCTTTCGTGGTAAAGAACGGCTCGAAGATCTTTTTCAGCGCCTCGGGCGGTATGCCGCTCCCAGTGTCCTCCACCTCGACCACCACATAGTCTGCCGGCGCGAGTTCCCGATAGCCGTAGCGAGCGCTTTCCTCGGCGGCAACATTCAGGGTTCGCACCACAAGCGTCCCGCCTTCCGGCATGGCGTCACGCGCATTGACGGCGAGATTTACGACAACCTGCTCGAACTGACCGATATCGGCCTTCACCGGCCAGAGATCTCTGCCATGCTCGATGGTGAGCATGATCTCGTTGCCGACGAGGCGCGACAGCAGCATACGGATGTCGGCCAGAACATCTGTCAGGTTCAACACCTCGGGCCGCAGCGTCTGCCGCCGGGAGAAGGCCAGCAATTGCCGCACAAGCGATGCGGCGCGGTTGGCGTTCTGCTTGATGTTCATGATGTCCGGGAAGGACGGGTCCGAGGGCCGATGGTTCGTCAAAAGCAGGTCAGAGGCCATGATGATGGCCGTCAGCACGTTGTTGAAGTCATGCGCGATGCCGCCGGCGAGTTGGCCCACCGCCTGCATCTTCTGGCTTTGCGCCATCTGCGCCTCAAGCGCTTTCTGCTCCGTGGTCTCTACCGCATAGACGATGGCGGCCTCCTCCGCGCCCTCACCGCCTCCCGAATCGGCCACGGCGTTGACGTAGAATCGCATGTGCCGCTCTTCATCGTCCGGCATGACCGTATCGATTGGCGCAATATCGGCCTGATGCTGCTTGGCCTTTTCCAAAGCCGCGCCAATGGCATCGCGGTCCCGCTCATGCATGACCGTATCGAGCCGGATGCGCCGGTCCACCGCGTCGCGGTCCACAACGTTAGAGAACAGAGACAAAAACGGCGCATTTGTACGCAGGATGCGCCCATCATTGTCGACGCTGGCGATAGCCATGGGCGTGGAGTTGAAAAACCGCGTGAAACGCACCTCGGAAGCGCGCAGGTCAGCGGATGCATCCTCGCCCAGCGTTCGATTGAGCACGATGGTTCGTGTTGTCCCGGGCAGTCCCTCACGGGTTGCAGTCACACGGTGCATGAAACGCACCGGCAGTGCCTCGCCCCCCATCGTAGCCAGATCGAGATCTATCACGGCGTTACGTGTCGTGCCGTGCTCCGCCTTCACCGCGCGGATGAGCGCCATACCGTCGCCGGCAACGATCTCCGACATTGAGAGCGCGCCTGGAACGAAATTGGCGAGATCGACACCCAGCCATTCGGCCAGGGTGGCATTAAGATAGGTCACGCGCCCGTCCGGATCGGCGGCAAAGAACCCTGCCGGCGCATGGTCGAGATGGTCGATCGCCTTTTGCAGGTCGAGGAAGAAACGCTCCTGCTCGGCACGTTCTTCCGAAATATCCGTGATCAGCCATGCCGAGAGTGGCCTGCGGTGACCGGGCACCTTGAAGACCCGTGCCCATGCGCGATACCAGCGAGCGCCGGGCTCGCTGCCGGGCCGGATGGAACGGGACAGGCGGAATTCACCATCGGCCGGCTTTCCATCACGCAATCCGGCCGCCAGCCGCTCAATCACAGGCGCGGCTTCGGGATTGTCCGACAGCAGTGCCTCCACCGTCTTCACGTCCGTCGCGTTCGCTGCTCCGGTAAGTTCCGCATAGGCACGGTTTGCGTAGAGAACGCGCCCTTTGACGTCGGTGACCAGGAGCCCCTCGCCCATCGTGTCGATGAACGCGCGCGATAGCTCGTCCCCCGTCGAGCGCGGTGCGATCTGGATAAAGCCGATGGCGCTGGCAAACAGGTAACCCACGCCGATCATGGCCAGAACGCCAAGGATGCCAAGCAAGAAGTCTTGGCCCAGCCGTTCCTGAAAAAGCGCGAAGATCAGGGCCGATCCGGTCAGAACGATGATGAAGATGATCAGCCGCGTGACGACTCCCGGCCGCGTTCCCTGGTCGACAATGGGTGCCGTGTCTATTTCCCCGCCACTGTACCTGGCCATCCGGTTCCCTGCCTGTGCGCCGACTGCAAGCGGCCCCATTCTCCCTTCTCGCATATATCAGGGGCGCTGCCGCGCGCAAGACGAACAGGGAGCCTTCCCTACAAACATCAGGGATTTCCGCTTGCCGCACCCGGACCAGACGCATAGTTTAGCGCCTCGCGAGGCTGGGCAGAACGGAGAGAATTTTATGCGCGATTGGCTTGTGGGGCTTGGTGGAGAAGGTTTCGCCACTGTGATTTCCCTGGTGGTCATCGCCATTGTCCTCTTGATGCTCTTTATGGCCGCTCGTCTTATTCGCCGCGCGAAAGGGGGTACTTTCGTTGCTGGCGGACGCAATCGCGCGCCGCGGCTTGCCGTGATAGACGCAGCCGCTGTGGACAATCAGCGACGACTGGTGCTGGTGCGCCGTGATGATGTTGAGCATCTGATTCTCATCGGCGGTCCGACTGATGTCGTCATTGAGCCGGGAATCAAAGCGGACAGCCCGGACGCAGGCCTCACCGCTGCACCGGCGCAACGCCCTCTCCGCAAACGGGAGCCAGCTCCTCCACCAATTCCGTCACATCCAGGGGCGCACACGTCGACGCGTCCCGCGCGCAACGAGCAACCCGTCGGCAATGAACGCCGGGTGCAACCTGCAGCCCCTGCCGCTTCGTCACCGCGCACTGAACCGCGGCAAAGCACGCCTGCCCCATCACAGCAAGCATCAGGCCAAACAATCGCCGCGCAGGAGCCGCCAAGCAAGCCTACAGCCGATCAGAGCGCCCAGCCGACGCTGCCCCGGGCAGACGAGATCGACATCTCGTTTCTGGAAACGCTGGAGCCGGAAAGCGATCAATCACGGGATCAGGCACCCAGAGTGGAGCCGGCACAGCGCCAGGAAATCTCAATTGAAACCGAGATGAGCCGCCTTCTCGATGATCTCTCCGACGACCGGCAGAACAAGCGGTAGCACAGGACTCTTGAAGGTGCTCTGCCGGGATATCAAGGTTTGGATCGACTAAGCTTTTCACGCACGTTTCGTGCGCGTCCCTCATAGTTTGTTTGACGCGCGCGTCCGAAGACCAACGCGTCTTCCGGCACATCGTCGGTGACGACGCTACCCGACGCGACATAGGCTCCCGCACCGATATTCAGGGGAGCGACGAGCGATGAGTTGGTGCCGACGAATGCACCAGGGCCGATCTCGGTCCGATGCTTGCCGAAGCCGTCATAATTGCAGGTGATCGTGCCGGCGCCGATATTGACGCCCGCCCCCACCGTAGCATCTCCGATATAGGACAGATGCGGTATCTTGGCGCCCGCATCCACGCGCGACTTCTTCACTTCGCAGAAATTGCCGATCTTGGCCTTCTCCATGATCTCCGCGCCAGGTCGCAGCCGCGCGAAGGGACCGATCTGCGCGCCGCTTTCCACGGTCGCCCCTTCCAGGTGGGAGAAGGCGTAAATGTGCGCGCCATCGCCGACGCGCACGCCCGGTCCGAACCAGACATTCGGCTCTATCACGGCATCCGCACCGATGACGGTGTCATAGGAGAAATAGACCGTCTCCGGGGCCAGCAGCGTGACGCCGGACAGCATGGCCGCGCGCCGTCTTCTCTGCTGCCAGACAGCTTCCGCATCAGCAAGCTGGACACGATCGTTGACGCCGAGGGCGCTCTCGTTATCCGCTTCGGCGGCCACCACTTCAAGACCGCGCCTGTTTGCTATTTCGACAATATCGGTAAGGTAATATTCGCCCTTGGCATTGTCGTTGCCGACCTCATCGAGCAATCCCAGCGCATGCTTGCCGGCAATGGCCATGATGCCGCTGTTGCAGAACCCGATTTCCCTTTCCGCGTCCGAACATTCCTTTTCTTCCCGGATCGCGACCAGACGTCCCTCATGTTCGATCAACCGGCCGTAGCCTGTCGGCGCGGGGGGACGAAAACCGAGAACGGCAACCGCCGCACCGTCGGCAAGCCTGGTGCGCGCGCTTGCAAGCACATCGGGCTCTAGCAGCGGGTGATCGCCGAAAAGGACGAGTACATCGTCATAGCCGCGCGCGATCGCTTCTCTCGCCGCCAGTACGGCGTGCGCGGTGCCGAGGCGCTCCTCCTGCGTGAAGATTTCGGGTTGGTTCTCGCTCGTCGTGGAAAGCGCCGCCCTCACCCGCTCGGCGCCATTGCCGACGACAAGCGCCAGCCGGTTTGCACCTGCGCCTCTTGCGGCGGCCATGACATGACCAGCCATTTCCCGGCCGCCGATTTTATGCAGCACTTTGGGCAGCGTGCTCTTCATGCGTGTGCCGTCGCCGGCGGCAAGGATGATGGCGAGGCAGGTGCGTTGGTTCATGGAAGCTGACCGTTGTTTACAGCGGAATCGGCCGATCTGTAGCACCACGCGAGCGCGGTGCACAATGTTGGTCAGCCAAGGCGGCCGAGTGCGGGGAATGTCTCCAGCAGCCAGAAGGCCATGCTTTGCATCCCACCGGTCAGGAAAAGCACGCCGGCGAGCACCAGAAGCCCGCCGATGACTTTCTCCACGCGCCCCAGATGCATGCGAAAACGCTGCAGGAAACGCATGAATGCATCCGAGAACAGTCCGGCGATGAGGAAAGGGATTCCAAGCCCGGCCGAGTAGACGGCGAGCATCAAAGCTCCCTCGCCCACAGTTTCACGTCCACCGGCCAGTGTCAGGATCGGCCCCAGCACCGGACCAATGCAAGGGGTCCATCCAAAGGCGAAAGCAAGGCCCATGAGATATGCAGCGCCAAGGCTGGCCGGTTGGCCGCCAGTCTGGAAGCGCGCCTCGCGTGAGAGCAATGGTATTTTCACCAGGCCGAGGAAATTGAGCCCCATGAGGATAATGATAAGGCCGGCGATCATTGCCAGTTCCTGCTGCCAGGCCCGCAGGAATGCGCCAATGGTGGAGGCGCCAGCGCCCAGCGCGACGAACACTGTGGAAAAGCCGACCACGAAGGCGAGTGACGCGGTAAGCAGGGTCAACCTGGTGCGTGACACGCTTTCCGGATTGCGAAAATCCTCCACCGTAATTCCCGCCATGTAGCACAGATAGGGCGGCACCAGCGGCAACACGCAAGGCGACAGGAACGAAAGAGCTCCTGCCAGAAGTGCGCTGGTGTAACCGATGTCAATTTCCATGTCGTCCCGGTTTTCTTCGTTCGCTTTGGGCCCCGATATAGCCGTGCATCTCCATTCGCACCAATCACCATCTCGTGGCAAAGCGCCGCATTGCTGCCAAGGAGGCGGGCTGCATTGCTTCGAAACGGTGATTTGACCGGATTTCCAGTTGACCGAGATAAAGCGCCTCACTATGTTCCGCCGCATTCTCGCGGGGCGGCCTTTCGCCTCCGTGCGAGCGCGTAGCTCAGCTGGTAGAGCAACTGACTTTTAATCAGTAGGTCCAGGGTTCGAGCCCCTGCGCGCTCACCATCATGATGTTCCGAAATTCTTCAGCGAACACCGGCGGAAAACCAATCACCGCGATCTGTGATCCAACTCCTGCCGCGCCTTCGGAACGGTACGCGCCACTTTACAGCGCCAGGTCGTCAAGCAATCATGGACATATGAAGATTCGGCGAGTGATCGTCGGGTAAGAAGGTTTGCACGATGCCGCGAAAGAAAGTCACACCGAAGCCTAAAGGTGAAGCACCTCGGAAGGCCAAGGGAACAACGCACATTCATTGGGTCTGGGTGGCGTTGGCTGTAGGGCTGCTGTTCGGCGGGACTTCCGGTTATTTTATCGGGCATGCGGGCTCGAATGGAAACGGTCTCGTCGTGGACAGCTACGGACGCATGGTCGGCCATCCCCATTATGGTCATAACCATCCCTGATTATTGAACGCTGTTTTGCAAATATGATCGCAATACGGGCGGTAGCGCCTCCGGCAAATCCTCTGCGATGAGCCCCGGCCCGACGGCCTTTCCCGCCTCGCAATGCAGAAATACGGCAGCGCAGGCAGCACTGAAGCCGGGCATTCCACCGGCCATCAAACCAGCAATCATGCCGCTCAGGACATCGCCGGAACCCGCCGTGGCAAGATACGGGGTGGCATTGGTGTTGATTGCGGCCTCGCCGTCTGGCGTGGCGATTACAGTATCGGCACCCTTCAGGACGATGATGGCGCTACTGCGGGCGGCTGCCTGCCGCGCCTTCGCCAGTTTTGAGCTGGTGTCATCCGCCGCCAGATCTGGAAAGAGACGAGCGAACTCTCCCATATGCGGTGTCAGCACCAGGGTCCCGCGGCTTTCCGCCGCCGCGAAAAGGCGTTCAGGAACATCTGCAAAGGCAGTGATCCCATCGGCATCAAGCACCAGATGGGCGGCTGTATCGGGCGCAAGCACTTCCTCCGTAAAGACGCGTGCCCGCTCATCGACGCCGAAACCCGGGCCAAGGACATAGGCGGCCGCAGACCGTTCGTGCCGGAAGGCGGCAAACTCGGCAGCGTCTTCGACGCGCCGCAGCATGATGGAGGTCAGGTGCATGGCGTTGACCGCCAGCGCGGTTCCGGGGGACAGCAGCGTCACCGCCCCCGCACCGATCCGCGCTGCCCCTCGCGCTGCAAGACGCGCCGCCCCAGTCCTGGAGGGCCCGCCGGAGAAGACGCCCACATGGCCGCGTTCATATTTGTGCGCGTCCTCGGTAGGATACGGCAGCGCCGCCTGCCACAATGCCGGTACGTTTTCCCGGCAGCGCGGGCGTATTGTCTGCAGAACCGTCTCTGCAATACCGATATCGGCCACAAGCGTTTCCCCGCACCGTTTCCTACCTGGATAAAGCAGATGTCCCGGTTTTCTGCGAAAGAAAGTGACCGTGAGGTCTGCTGCCGGCGCGGTGCCAAGCACCAAACCGCTCTCCCCCGACACACCCGATGGCAGGTCGACCGAAACCACCCTCGCCTCGCTTGCTGCAACCTTCTGCAGAGCTGTCGCATGGACGCCTTCAAGCGGCCTCGATAGGCCGGCACCGAAAAGAGCATCGACCACGAGCCATCCCGGCTCGGGTGTGAAGTCTTCCAGCGCGTTTGCGTGTATCGGGCACTCACCGGCAGCGCGTGCAGCATCGGTGTCCGGTCGGCGTTTCACCGTCCGCCAGAGCCGGACATTCAATCCGCGCTCGCCAAGCAGGCGCGCGACGACATAGCCATCTCCCCCATTGTTGCCGGGCCCGCATAGAACATCGAATCCCTCAGCATTGGCAAAACGCGCCAAGATCGCGTCTGTGACCGCAGCGCCCGCGTTAAGCATGAGCCGATAGCTGTCGAACGGCCCTGCTGCGGCGGCGAGCCGATCTGCTTCATTCATTTCCGCGGGTAAGAGGATCTCATCCATGGCA
Organism: Phyllobacteriaceae bacterium; assembly: GCA_029279965.1. Lineage (GTDB taxonomy): Bacteria > Pseudomonadota > Alphaproteobacteria > Rhizobiales > Rhizobiaceae > Chelativorans. The sequence continues at coordinate 1,152 of JAJUHJ010000064.1, read as the reverse complement.
ACTCTCCTCGACCATATTGAGGCCCCGCCGCCTCGGGGTAAATGTGTGTAGTGCAGCCGCCTATATTTTTTGCATGGTGCATAATCTTTGATCAGAGACTATCTTGCCGTGGTCCGTGCCATTCCTTGCCCCTGGGTGGAATATATGCAAGTGGCCTGGATTGCTGGCATATTCCGGCGCGGCATGATTGGCCGCCCGGCATTTTACCAGTTGGCATAGTTCCTGCATACGTAACGGCGGAGCGGGCAGAACCCCGCTTTCAAGCAATCGGAGGCGGCCGAAGAATGAAAAAGATCGAAGCGATCATTAAACCGTTCAAGCTCGATGAAGTGAAGGAAGCTCTTCAGGAAGTCGGGCTTCAGGGCATCACCGTCATCGAAGCGAAGGGTTTCGGTCGCCAGAAAGGCCACACGGAACTCTATCGCGGTGCGGAGTATGTGGTCGACTTCCTGCCGAAGGTCAAAATCGAGGTGGTCGTCGTCGACGATATGGTCGATGCGGCCGTCGAGGCCATTCGCAACGCTGCCCAGACCGGGCGGATCGGCGACGGCAAGATCTTCGTCACCAACGTCGAGGAAGTCATCCGTATCCGCACCGGTGAAACCGGGCCTGATGCGGTCTGATCGACTGCCTGCCAATTGCGAGAACACCATCACAGGGGTTGAAAAAACATATGACGACAGCACAGGACCTTTTGAAGCAGATCAAGGACGATGATGTGAAATTCGTCGATCTGCGCTTTACCGATCCAAAGGGCAAACTCCAGCACGTGACCATGGATACGAGCGTGGTCGATGAAGACATGTTCACCGACGGCGTCATGTTCGACGGCTCGTCCATCGCCGGCTGGAAGGCCATCAACGAGTCAGACATGGTCCTGATGCCGGTGCCAGAGACGGCCCATATGGATCCCTTTTTCGCGCAGTCCACAATGGCTGTCGTGTGCGATATTCTCGATCCTGTCTCGGGCGAGGCCTATAATCGCGATCCGCGCGGCACGGCCAAGAAGGCGGAGGCCTACCTGAAGGCCGAGGGGCTTGGAGATACTGTCTATTTCGGCCCGGAAGCCGAGTTCTTCGTATTCGATGACGTCCGCTACAAGGCCGATCCCTACAACACCGGCTTTAAGCTTGATTCGACCGAGCTGCCGTC
>JAJUHJ010000063.1 GCA_029279965.1 Phyllobacteriaceae bacterium | reverse complement strand
CGTCTTTTGCTGCGCAAATGGAACTCGTCCAGGACTTCCGGCCCGATTTTCTGGCGCTCGAGCGGGCGGGGTTTTCACCTGTGCCGCGCGCGCGGATCGGGGGCGCCGATGCTGCGCTCCTGCTTCTCGGTCGCAGCCGGGCAGAGAATGAGACACGTTTTGCCGAATCGCTGCGTCGCGTGCGTCCAGGCGGCCTTGTCCTGGCAGCGGGCGCCAAGAAGGACGGCGCCCGAAGCATCGCGAACAGGGTGGCGCAATTGCTTCCGCTGGAAAATCGCCTGTCGAAGCACCACGGCATCGTCTTTTGGCTTTTCCGGCCAGGTATGCTGGACGAAGCTGTTCCCGCTGCGCTGACCGCGCCTGCTTCCCCCACAATGGAAAACTATGAGACCGCGGTCGGCGGCTTCAGCGAAGGCAGTGTCGATCCCGGTTCACGTCTCCTGGCAGATTCCCTGCCACAGGACATTTCAGGGCATGTGGCGGATTTCGCCGCCGGCTGGGGATATGTGTCCCTGCGGATTGCGGCAGGCACGCCACCCGCCAGGCTGGATCTTTACGAGGCGCATTATCCTTCGTTGGAAGCGGCCCGACGTAACCTTGCCGCGCATGCGCAGGACACGCCATCCCGCTTCTTCTGGCACGATCTCTTGGGCGAGCCCGTTGAACCCCGGTACGATGCCATTGTCATGAATCCGCCATTCCATCGCGGCCGTGCCGCCGAACCCGATATCGGCCAGCGGATGATCGAGGTGGCGGCGAGGGCACTCAAACCCGGCGGACGGCTGTTCCTCGTGGCGAACCGTCCCCTGCCCTATGAAGCGACGATGCAGACATCCTTTGCCCGCCACGGTGAAGTTTGCCGCAACGGCACCTACAAGGTGCTGTGGGGCAGGAGATAGAGCGGCCCGGAAGGGCCGCTCGCGCCTATTTTCCGGCCTCGATCTTTTCCGCCGCCTCGCCGGAACGCTTCAATTCCTCCAGGACGGGCATGGAAACGATATTGTAGCCGGAATCCACATAATGGATTTCACCCGTGACCCCGGAGGACAGGTCGGACAGGAGATAAAGCGCAGAGCCGCCAATCTCGTCGATTGTCACGGTGCGGCGCAGCGGTGAATTGCGGCTCTGATAGGTGAACATGTGGCGCGCGTCGGAGATGCCGGCGCCTGCCAGTGTGCGCACCGGCCCGGCGGAAATGGCATTCACGCGGATGCCTTGCGGCCCGTAATCGTTGGCAAGATAGCGCACGCTTGCTTCCAGCCCTGCCTTGGCCACCCCCATCACGTTGTAATTGGGCATGACACGGACCGATCCGGCGTAGGTAAGCGTTACCAGGCTGCCCCCATTTTCCATCATCGCCGCCGCCTTGCGCGCTATTTCCGTAAAGGAATAGCAGGAGATGACCATGGTGCGGATGAAGTTTTCCCGGGTGGTGTTTGCGTAAAGCCCCTTCAACTCGTTGCGGTCCGAGAAGCCGATCGCGTGCACCACGAAATCGAGCGATCCCCATTCGTTTCCGAGCACATCGAACACCTTGTCGATGGAGGCGCTGTCCTCAACATCGCAGGGCAGAAGCAGCTTTGAACCGGCCTCCTCGGCCAAAGGCTTCACACGGCGGCCGAACGCATCCCCCTGATAGGTGAAGGCCAGTTCCGCACCGTGTTGAGCAAGTTGTTTAGCGATCCCCCATGCGATCGAATGATCGTTGGCGACCCCCATGACGAGACCGCGCTTGCCCTTCATCAAAGCTTCCATTCCCTCTCCTTCAACCTGCGTAACGCTGGAAGACAAGCGTGGCATTGGTGCCGCCGAAGCCGAAGGAATTCGACAGCACCGTGTCAATCTTCGCATCATCGATGCGCTTGCGCACGATGGGCATGCCCTCGAACTCCGGATCGAGCTCTTCGATATGCGCGCTTTCGGCGATGAAACCTTCTTTCATCATCAGGATCGAATAGATCGATTCCTGCGCGCCCGCCGCCCCCAGTGAATGACCGGTAAGCGACTTGGTGGAGGCGATGTGCGGAATGTCGTCGCCGAAAACCTCGCGTACGGCGCCCATTTCGCCCGAATCACCCACCTCCGTCGACGTCCCGTGAGTGTTTATGTAATCGACCTTGCCCTCGACCGTGGAAAGCGCCTGGCGCATGCAGCGCACCGCCCCTTCACCGGACAGGGCGACCATGTCGTAGCCGTCTGAAGTGGCACCGTACCCCACCACCTCGGCATAGATTGTGGCGCCCCGCGCCTTGGCGTGTTCCAACTCCTCCAGAATCACAACGCCCGCACCGCCAGCGATTACAAAGCCGTCGCGATTCACATCATAGGCCCGTGAGGCAGTGGAGGGACGATCGTTGAATTTCGAGGACATGGCGCCCATCGCGTCGAACAGGTTCGACATCGTCCAATCGAGATCCTCATGGCCGCCGGCGAACACCATATCCTGCTTGCCCCACTGGATCAGTTCGAAAGCATTGCCGATGCAGTGGGCCGAGGTGGAGCATGCCGAGGTGATGGTGTAGTTCACCCCGTGGATCTTGAACCAGGTGGCAAGTGTCGCCGAAGCAGTGGACGACATGGCCTTGGGCACGGCGAAGGGTCCGATGCGCCTTGGGCTGCCTTTCTCGCGCGTGATGTCCGCAGCGTCGACGATGACGCGCGTGGATGGCCCGCCGGACCCCATGATGATGCCGGTGCGCTCATTCGTGATGTCTTTCTGCTCGAGCCCCGCATCGGCAATGGCCTGCTCCATCGCCACGTGGTTCCATGCGCCACCCTTGGACAGGAAGCGCATGGCGCGACGGTCGACAAGATCCGTCGGATCGAGGGTCGGTGCGCCCCATACCTGGCAGCGGAACCCGTGTTCGGCGAATTCGTCCGAAAAGCTGATGCCGGACTTTGCATCGCGCAGTGATGCCGTGACCTCCTCGGCATTGTTGCCGATGGACGATACGATGCCGATACCGGTGACTACGACGCGTCTCATTCACGCTCTCCCTGGGTATCCTTTGGTTCGTGTGACCTTAAGCCGCGGCTTCCTGTTTGAAGAGGCCCACCCGCAGATCGCTCGCCGTATATATGGTTTCGCCATCGGCCTTGAGCCATCCGTCGCCCGTACCGAGCACAAGCCGGCCGCGCATGACGCGCTTGAGGTCGACGCCGTACTCAACCTTCTTGACCTCGGGCGTGACCATACCGCTGAATTTCACTTCACCGGTGGAGATAGCGCGGCCTCTGCCCGGCTCGCCCAACCAGCCAAGAAAGAAGCCGGTCATCTGCCACAGCGCATCGAGGCCCAGGCAGCCCGGCATGACGGGATCGCCGATAAAGTGACACGCAAAGAACCACAGGTCCGGCTTTACGTCCAGCTCAGCCCGGATGAACCCCTTGTCGAATTCACCGCCCTCTGCACTCACCTGCGTGATGCGGTCGAACATCAACATGGGCGGCGCTGGGAGCTGTGCATTGCCCGGCCCGAACAGTTCGCCGCGGGCACAGGCCAGAAGGTCGTCGTAATTAAAGCTGGTTTTTGTCTGCGCCATGAATCCCATTCTCATTCGCCGCCCGTGACAGGGCTGGAGTTGCCTCGCGAATTCCCTATCACAGCTTGTTTCGGATAGGGAACCGCAGAAAGCAAAATCCGGCACCGATCCGCCGTTTTCGGCAGGGCGACGGCGCGCTATAGACCCCCTGTCGCTTGATCGGCCAGGTTTCCCGGAATATATGTGCAAGCGGATGGTCAGGTGCGATGGTCCGTGCCAGGCCCCAAACGAAGCGGGAAGCGTTTTCTTGGTCACAACGACACTCCATTTCGATGAGCTTGCGCCGGAAGGGCGTGTCCGTGCCGCCGGTCTGCGCCCCACCCGGCAGCGCGTTGCGCTGGCGGAGCTCCTCTTCGCGACGGGTGACCGGCACATTTCCGCGGAGGAGTTGCACGAGGAAGCGCTGGAGGCTGGCGTGCGCGTCTCCCTCGCAACCGTCTACAACACGCTGCATCAGTTCACCGAGGCCGGCATGCTGCGCATCCTGCCTGTGGAAGGCTCCAAGACCTACTTCGATACCAATACCTCCGATCACCATCATTTTTTCCTCGAGGGGGAAAACCGGCTGGTGGATATTCCGGAAGGGCCGGTAAGCGTCTCGAACCTGCCTCAACCGCCCGAGGACATGGAGATCGCCCATGTCGATATTCTGGTACGGGTGCGCCCGAAGAAGGCACGGGCGAACTGACCCCGCTGCAGAGGCGCAAACACCGGAAATCCAATCACGCTGGCTCGGCTTCGAGAATTGCCCCGCCGCCACGCAACGCTTCCTGAAGAGATGTCAGGTCAACCCGCGCTACGGCAATGCCCTCGCGGCTCGCAAGAGCAGCGGCAACGCCTGCCGCCTGCCCCATGGCCATCGCTTGCGGCATGATGCGAAGCGCACCGAATGCCGCCTGGTCTGCCGAAACACCGCGGCCAGCGACGAGCGCATTATCGAGCTCTTCCGGGATGAGGGCCGAAAGCGGAATCGAATAGTAGTGGTCGTCGCCCCCAACCCGCTCAAGACGAACGTCCGCGCCATTTGCCTCATGCACGTCAATCGGAAAGGCGGCGATGGCGATCGTGTCAGGGAAGCGGCGGCCAGACCTCAAATCTTCCTCGGATACAACGGTGCGTCCCTTGATCCGTCGTGTCTGGCGTATGCCGAGCTGCGGCGCAAACCCCGTCAGCTTCGCTTCTGAAAAGGCAGGCACATTGGCGGCGATGAACTTCGCCGCCGCGAGCGCCTGCCGCCGCCCTTCGATTTCTGCCCTGGAAAGGGCGAAGGCATCGGTTCCATCGACGGCAATCCTGGTAACGTTGAACCAGGCATCGTTGGTGCCAGGCACGGGATAGCAACTGATGGCGAAGCGGCCGAGCGCACCTTCGTCGACGCCGCGGCGCGCGATCTCCATCCGATCTTCGTAAGGCATCTCTTCATAGGCCTTAAGGTCGCCGGGACCCATTTTAAAATAGAGACTGGCCGGCTGAAGCTGCTCTCCCTCCTTAAGGGGCAGCATCTCGCAGCCGGCCCTGTAAAGCACTTCCAGATCGCCCGATGCATCGATGACGATCTGCGGCTCGACGACAATGTCTCCCGACTTTGTCAGCAGTGAAACCTCGCTGATCCGCGAGCCCTCCCGCTTCACGCTCGAAACGGATGCGTGGAACAAAGGCTGGGCGCCGGAATCGGTTACGAGTTCGTCGAGAACGACCTTCAGTGTCTCCGGATCGAAGACCACGCGGTCGATGATGGTGCCCGTCGAAAGCATTCCCGTATCAGGCCCCGGCGATCCCCCCGCCTCAACGAGACGGCGGACGATCTCCTCTCCCAGCCCGGCGATGATCTGCTTGCCGCCCGCGGTCTGCCAGCCCATGAACTGCGAGACGGCCGCAGCCGTGGCTGCACCGCCCAGAAAGCTGTTGCGTTCGACGAGGACGGTCTTTGCCCCTGCCCGTGCCGCCGCAGCAGCGGCACAGACACCAGCAACGCCGCCGCCGACAACCAGCACGTCTGTCTGCATACGCATTCTGAAATCTTCCTCCCGTCAGTTCCCGCCCGACGAAAAGGCTGGCTAGCTTTCGCCGCCTGGATGCTTTTCGCTGACACCAGCTCTACATCAGCGAAGCGGCGCGTGAAAGGCTGACACGGCGTACAGTGCCGGCCCGCCGGCGCAGAAGAAGATTCCTATTGTTCGATCGTCTCGCCAGGGTAGACGCCCCAGATGCGATCCTGATCCATCCATCCGATATGGCCTGAAAAATTCATCTGGCACCATGCGCCATCGCATAGAACCACGTTGCCGATCGCGCCCGGTTCCACCTGCGCGATTGTCCGTGCCCCTTGTTCGGCGTCGGCCAACAAGGGAACCCCGGATTGCTTTCCCTTGGCCCAAGGTGCCGCGATGCCGGTGCGCCGTCCCGAAAGCAGCGAGTGGAAAACCCACCCTTCCGCACCTTCCGAATCACGAATCCGGCGCCAGTTGTCATATTCCTGAATGATTTCCACGGGCAGCCCCCTCCTGACATAGCGCCATTCCACCGCATATTGCGTGCCCGGACCCACACGCATGTTCACCTGACTGGACTGGAGGCTGACGAAACGTGGAATCGGCAGGCCGCTCGGGCCCACATTTTCTTGGGCGCCGGCACCGCCGGACAGGAGAATCAGGACGGCCACGGTCGCCGCCGGAAGAATGTAACGCAAGTGAAACGAGGAACGCATTTTAGAGCCAAAGCCTATCGTCGAGACGGTGTGAGGCCGCCTGCCGGAATACCACGAGCAGGGCCGCAGGAAATCCGGTTTCCAGGCCGACGCAGCCACAAACGGCGCCAATCTCGCGACGAAACGGCGACAGGTCGTCAGGCTTGAAGAAGCTCCCGGCAAAATCACGCAACACACAGATTCGGTCTTTTTCTTTGTCTTCGCCGCGCCCGCTTGGTAGAGACGACCGAGGCCGCACGAGCGGGACAGCAGAGTTTCCAGTGTCGCCCTTGTTGGTTAAGGACGCCTCAACGCGGGGAGGTATCGCGTCAATATGACCGGCCGGAAAAAGCCACTCGTCGTCATCACTCGAAAACTGCCCGATCAGGTCGAAACGCGGATGCGGGAGCTTTTCGACGCTCGCCTCAATCTGGAAGATCGTCCGCTTTCCCAAGCCGAGTTGGTGGAGGCGGTCAAGGAAGCCGACGTGTTGGTGCCCACCATCACCGACATCATTGACGACTCCCTCCTGGCCCAGGCGGGCGATCAATTGAAACTCATTGCCAATTACGGCAATGGCACCGACCATATCGACGTCGCGGCGGCAGGCGAGAAGGGGATTACCGTCACCAACACGCCGAATGTGCTGACCGAGGACACGGCCGACATGACCCTGGCGCTGATGCTGGCAGTGCCGCGACGGCTGACCGAAGGCGCCGCACTTCTGCGAAAAGGGGGAAAATGGGCCGGCTGGTCACCCACATGGATGCTCGGGCGGCGCATCTGGGGCAAACGGCTCGGTATCGTCGGAATGGGACGCATCGGCACGGCCGTCGCGCGGCGCGCCAAGGCTTTCGGCATCTCCATACATTATCACAACCGCCACCGTGTGGCGCCGATGATCGAGGATGAGCTTGAGGCTACATACTGGGACAGCCTGGACCAGATGCTCGCCCGCATGGACATCATTTCCGTCAACTGCCCCTCGACACCCGCCACCTTCCACCTCCTGTCGGCAAGGCGGCTCGCGCTCATGCAGCCGGCCGCCTACCTCGTCAACACGGCACGAGGCGACATCGTCGACGAAGACGCGCTGATTCGTATGATCGAGGAAGGCAAGCTCGCCGGTGCCGGCCTTGACGTGTTTGCGCGCGAACCATCGGTGAACAAAAGACTGCTCCGGCTGGCCGAACTGGGTAAGGTTGTCATTCTCCCCCACATGGGGTCAGCCACGATCGAGGGCCGCATCGACATGGGCGAGAAGGTCATCATCAACATTCGCACCCTGTTTGACGGTCATCGCCCGCCCGACCGCGTGCTGCCGCGCAAGGGATAAGCTCCCTAGCCCATCGGCCCGAAAATCTGAATCGATTTTCGGAAAGCATGATGGTCGATTCAATCGGATAGCGCGTCCTTGTGCGTCCAAAAAGACGCACGGCGCTAGGCTCCGCCCGACCCGTACGTCACCGTCTCAAAGCGCGTTGCGAGCGCGTCGTAAAGCAGCAGACGACCGACCAGCGGCTCGCCGATGCCGGCGACGAGCTTGATCACTTCCATTGCCTGAAGGGTTCCCATGACGCCGGTGAGCGCACCGACGATGCCGGCCTCGGCGCAGGACGGTATCAGCCCCGGCGGTGGCGCCGTGGGAAACAGGTCGCGAAAGGATGGGAGCGGCCTTCCGTCCGCTCCGCGTTCATAGGGTTTCAGCACCGTCAGCGAACCATCGAAACGGCCGACGGCCGCCGTTACCAGCGGCACATGACGTTCGGCACAGACATCGGCCAGAATGTAGCGAATCGCGAGATTGTCGGAGCCGTCCACCACAACGTCGTAACGCGCGATGAGAGCACCGGCGTTTTCCCGGTCGAGCCGCATGGGATGCATCTCCACGGAAACGTGCGGGTTGAGCCGCGCAATGGACGCCCTGGCACTCTCCGTCTTCGCGCTGCCCACCGCGTCGGTTCCGTGAATGACCTGACGCTGCAGATTCGACAAGGAGACATGGTCGTCGTCTATGATGCCGAGCGTGCCGACCCCGGCGGCCGCCAGATATTGCAGCACCGGCGCGCCGAGCCCGCCGGCCCCCAGCACGAGCACACGGGCCCGTTTCAGCTTCTGCTGGCCCGCACCGCCGATCTCCGGCAGGACGATATGGCGCGCATAGCGCTCGAGCTCTTCATCGGAAAGGGGCATATCGTTCATGATGCGAACCTTCGCGGCTTTCAACACCGCCCAAAAACGTTCTCCAGCGATTCTCTAACATTCGGGCGTCGCCCGTTGTAGCCCCAACGCCGCTTGTCAGCCGACGGGACGAATCGTGCCGGCTGCAACCGTCAGGAATTGGGCGCGGCCTTGAAGACTAGAGAAGAGAGCCTCCTCCGTTCCGGTCATAAAGGTCTGCCCGTTCAGTTCCTCAAGTATATCGAACAGAGCCGTACGGCGATGGGTGTCGAAATGGGCGGCGATTTCATCGAGGAGCAGGATTGGCGCCATGCCCGAGAGCTCTCCCGTCAGCCGAGCGTGGGCGAGCACCAGCCCCACCAGAAGCGCCTTCTGTTCGCCAGTCGAGCAGCTTGCGGCCGGCATGTTCTTGGGCGCGTGACGCACCAGAAGCTCGCTCCGGTGCGGTCCTTCAAGCGCCCGGCCCGCCTCCCGGTCCCGCTCACGCCTACTGCGAAGCCTTACACGCCAGGCTTCCTCGACATCGACGGCAGGCGCTGCACCGAGTTCGGCATCGAGGCTGCCCTCCAGCGCAAGGAGAGCCTTGGGAAACGGCCCCTCCGCTGGCAGGCGCTCCATCATCGCAGAAAGCAGCCGCACTGCTTCCGCGCGGGCAGCAGCGATTGCGATGCCCTTTTCCGCCATCTCCTGCTCGATGGCGTCGAACCAGGCATCGTCCCGCACATTGTCGGCGAACAGCCGGTTGCGCGAACGCATGGCCCTTTCATAGTCGAGTGCCCGTTTGCCGTGGGCCGGGTCGATAGCCAGCACGAGCCTGTCGAGAAATCGGCGGCGCTCTGCAGCAGGGCCGGTGAACAGCGAATCCATCGACGGCGTGAGCCAGACGACCCTCAGCCATTGGAGCATCGCCTCCGCACTGCGCGCCGGCTCGCCATTGATGCGTACGCGGCGTGCCGTCTCCGCAGCGTCGGCTCCGGCCGTCCCGATACCGATGCTGCCTGCGCCCTCCGGACCATCAATCTCCGCATGGACAGCGAAGCCGTCGCCTGCCCCGATCCGCGCTACCTCCGCCAGGGTTGCGCGTCGCAAACCCCTGCCCGGCGACAGGAAGGACACAGCCTCGAGAAGATTGGTTTTGCCGGCGCCGTTTTCGCCCGTCAGCACGACCGCCCCCGGCTCCAGATCGAGCGAAAGCGCGGCATAGTTGCGAAAATCAGTCAGCCTCAGCCGCGTCAGGTGGACCCGCGCCGGCCGTCTGGTCGGCGTATCGTCGGCTGAAGGTGTCGCGGTCACACCCGCATCGGCATCAGGACATAGAGCGTGCGCTCGTCGGACGTGTCCTGAATCAGCGTCGGCGAGCCAGCATCGGCCAGCAGAAATTTCGCTTCACTGCCGGAAAGCTGCGCGGCAACATCGAGCAGATAGCGCGCATTGAAGCCGATCTCGATTGGATCGGCATCATACCCCGCCGGAATTTCCTCCGTCGCGCTGCCCGAATCGGGGTTGTTGACGGTCAGCGTGACTTGCCCCTGGGTGAGCGACAGCTTGACCGCCCGTCCCCGCTCCGACGAGACGGTCGAGACGCGGTCAACGGCTGCCGAGAAGCTCTGCCGGTCGATGACCAATTCCTTGTCGTTTCCGGTCGGGATAACCCGCTGATAATCCGGGAATGTGCCATCGATAAGCTTCGAGGTGAGAATCACACTGCCGATCGTCAGGCGAATCTTGGTATCCGACAGTTCCACGGTCGCCGCGACATCCGGATCATCCACCAGCTTCTGCAACTCGCTTACCGTCTTGCGCGGAATGATGATCCCCGGCATGCCTTCCGAACCGGCGGGCGCCTCGATCTCCGCCCGCGCCAGGCGATGACCATCGGTGGCCACGGCACGCAGTTTCAGCACGCCGTCCGATTCGATCGTATGCAGGTAGATGCCGTTCAGATAGTAACGCGTCTCTTCGGTGGAGATGGCGAACTGCGTCTTTTCGATGAGGTTGCGCAATGATCCCGAATCAAGCCGGAATATGTGCGAGAACTGGCCCGCAGTCAGCGCTGGAAAATCGGCCTGCGGCAGGCATTGGAGGCGGAAATTGGAGCGCCCCGAAATCACGGAGAGCGATTGGCCGCTCTCGTCCTTCTTGAGCATGACTTCGGCACCATCGGGAAGCTTGCGCACGATGTCATAGAGCAGATGCGCGGGCACTGTGGTGGCACCGGCCTGCTCTATGGAAGCCGGAGCCGCCTCCGTTACTTCCAGATCGAGATCCGTTGCCTTCATCTCCAGGCTGTTGCCATCAACCGAGAGCAGAACGTTCGACAGTATCGGAATGGTGTTGCGCCGTTCCACTACCCGGTGAACATGGCCGAGAGACTTTAAAAGATTGGAGCGTTCAAGAACTACGCGCATCGTCGATGAATCTCGCCTGGATGATAGAAATTCGGCCTGCCATGCAAACCCGTCGCGGTCTTTTGGAAAACCGGATCGGCGTCAAACTGACAGGAAATCATCGCGAAAGGCAAGCCCGCGGAACGCGCCGAAGCATTTTCCGCAGGCATTTCTGGATAAAAATCGGGCCGCTTTACGCCTGATCGTTGATCAACCTCTTCAAAAGCTCGAGCTCCTGCGCAAGTTGCTGATTATCGCCGGACATGCCCTCGATCTTTCGGACGGCATGCAGCACGGTGGTGTGGTCGCGTCCACCAAAACGGCGCCCGATTTCCGGCAGAGAACGCGGCGTCAGCATCTTGGCAAGATACATGGCGACCTGGCGCGGCTTGACGATTGTTCGCGTGCGCCGGTTCGAGAGGAGCTCCGTCTTGGACACATTGTAATGGCGGGCGACGATGCGCTGGATATCCTCGATGCGAACGCGTCGCGGCTCGCCGGTACGGCAGACAGGGCCGAGAATTTCATCGATGCGCTCCAGCGTGATTTGCGGCTCCAGCGAGTGACGGAAGACGATCTGATTGAAGGCGCCTTCGAGCTCACGGCCGCTCCCGGTGACCACACGCGCCACATGCTCGAGCACTTCGGCCGGTATGTTGAGTGAGGGATCCTCGCCACGCGCAGCAGCAAGTCGCTGTTGCAGCATCGCCAGCCGCAGCTCGTAATCCGGTGGGGCGATCTCCAGCGAGACGCCGCCATTCAGACGCGATTTCACGCGCGGCTCCAGCGACTCCAATTCCGTCACCGGCCGGTCCGCAGCCACCACAACCTGCCGCGCGCTGTCGAGCAGCATGTTGAGCAGATGACAGAATTCGTTCTGGATCGACTTGCCTTGCAGGAACTGCATGTCATCGATGATGAGAAGATCGATATCCCGAAGCTGCTCCTTCAGCGTCAGCGCGTTGTTGTCGCGAATCGCCGTGGCGAAACGCCACATGAAATATTCCGCCGTCAAATAGACCACGCGCGACTGCGGCCGGCACTGCAGGGAGGCTGCGGCGATCGCCTGCAGGAGGTGGGTCTTACCCAGCCCTACCGATGCGTGCAGAAACAGCGGATTGAAACGGACGGCACCCGCCGCGGATTCGGCAACGGTGCGAGCCGCCGCGCAAGCGACACGATTCGATCCGCCTTCTATGAAGGAATCAAAGGTATAGCGGCTGTCGAGCGGCGAACCCAGGGAACTGGGCCTTTGGGCCTGTTCTGTCCTTTGAGTCGGCAGGGCGGCGACACGCGCCCCGTTCCCGCCGGTCAGCGCCGTCTGCTGGTGTGCCGTTTTGCGCGTCGGCGTTGTCTTGGCCTCCGTGCGCGGCGCGTGGCGGGTTGCGGTGCGTACGACCACTTCCACCTTCAGAACCGAGGGGTCTTCCCCCTTCCAGAGTTCGGTTATGAGATCGAGATAATGGCCGTTGATCCATGCGCGCAGAAACGCCGTCGGTACGGAGATCCGCACTGCCCCCTTGGATGCTTCGGCCAGTTTCATGCGGCCAAACCAGCTCGAATAGACTTCAGTGCCCAAACGAGCCTTCAACTGTGCCTTCACACGATCAAAGATGACCGCAGCCTCTCCTGCACCCCGCGTCTCTTCCCTCCGAGTCGCTGGATTGTGAAAAGAGATGCCTCCCCCAGTCTCCCTCTCAACGCCGCTTTGCATTCTCGCTTCCCTGTTAAAAAGTCGCTTCTCGTTATTGAAACAGGCACGCCTTTAAAGACGCTCATTGTCTCGCCTGCTCCAAGCTTCGTCCTGCTTCGAACCGAAGCCCGTTTCTTCCCTCCATGCCTTGCTAACGAACCAGACCCCACTCGCCCTCTCAGAGGCACACCCCATTGGGGTGCATCTCCAACCGGATCGAGCGATTGCCCTTACAACCCGAACCCGGCTTACCCTGACCGCGCAAGGACATAGCTTTTCTGGCGCGCGGACTCGTCCACGCGTCGGAAACCACCGTTTCTGAACTGGTTTTTTAGGCTCTACGCCTGCCCTTGCGACGGGCAGACATTACCGAAACTCGTGCTGGCAGAGCAAGTGCGGGAATGATGCTTTTTTCCTCAATCGACCCTCCATGCGGCTTTGAAACAACACCTCTGAGGGAGGCCGGATCGGTTAAGCCATTTTGATTCAAGAAGCTTTTCTGAAAACGCTCTCCGCGCCATCCACCTTGGAAAAAAATTGAAAAAATATGCTTGACAAATCCGCCCGGCATGACCCTGTCGACAGACCCTGCCCCGCTGTGGATAAACATCTGTAACCGCATGATTATAATAGGAAAATAGCGCCGTTCGCGCAGGATGGCACGGCCAATTGTGACAGTTTTCCTACGCTTTCCATAAATGATGCCGGCAAATGAAATTGCGCAGCCTCAGCCGCCCATGCGGCGAGCTCCGGCAAGCCATTGCCCGGCAAAGAAAAACCCGGCCGAACGGCCGGGTACGTAAACGTCTTATGGAATGATCAGGCGCTCAGCGTCTTCACGCGACGAGCGAGTCGCGACACCTTGCGTGAGGCTGCGTTCTTATGAACGACACCTTTGGTGGCAGCGCGCATCAGTTCGGGCTGCGCCACCTTGAGCGCGGTCTCCGCCGCTGCCTTGTCGCCGGAGGCGATGGCTTCCTCCACCTTGCGAAGATAGCTGCGCACGCGTGAAAGCCGCATCTTGTTCACCGCCGTGCGGCGCGCGATCTTGCGCACGGCCTTCTTGGCCGAAGTGGTGTTGGCCATATTTCCTCTCTCGTTTCAACTGTGGCTGCACAGGCCCGTCACTCGCGACAAGCCCTGGCGCAAAAACAAAAGGGCAGCCGTCAGGCCACCGCAGTCGGGCGGCTTATAATCCAGGCTGCGCTGCCCGTCAACGGTTCCTGAACTGAGGCGAGCGTTTCTCGGCGAAGGCGGCCATTCCTTCCTTCTGATCATCGAGCGCAAACATGGAATGAAAGACGCGGCGTTCGAAACGCAAGCCTTCGGAAAGGGGCGTCTCGTAGGCACGGTTGACAGCTTCCTTGGCCATGATCACCGCCGGCATCGAAAGTTCGGCGATCTTCTCCGCCACGCTCAGCGCCTCCTCCAGCAGTTCGCCCGCGGGCACGATGCGCGAGACGAGGCCGCAGCGCTCGGCTTCCTCGGCTTCCATCATCCGTCCCGTCAGGCACATCTCCATGGCTTTAGACTTGCCGATGAAGCGGGCAAGGCGCTGCGAACCGCCCATACCGGGCATGATCCCGAGTGTAATCTCCGGCTGGCCGAACTTGGCGTTATCCGCGGCCAGGATGAAATCGCACGTCATGGCAAGTTCGCAACCGCCCCCCAGAGCATAGCCGGCGACTGCCGCGATCACCGGCTTGCGCACCCTCGTCAGACGCTCCCAATCTGCGAAATAGTTTTCCATGAAGGCATCGACATAGCCCTTGGGCTGCATTTCCTTGATGTCGGCCCCGGCAGCGAATGCCCTTTCCGACCCGGTAATGACGATTGCGCCCACACCGGCATCGGCGTCGAAGGCTTCGGCAGCGCCGGTTCGTTCCTCCAACACCCTGGTGTTGAGCGCATTCATCGCTTTCGGCCGGTTGAGCGTGATGAGACCCACGCGCCCGCGTGTCTCGACCAGAATGGTCTCGTTCGCCATGAAATATCCTTCTCCCGTGAAAGCCCGTTCAGCGTTGGCAGACCGGACAGTGAAAGGTTGAGCGGCCGCCTTGAACGATGCGGCGTATGATGCCTGAACATCCTTCCTTGCGGCACGGTTCTCCCGCCCGATCATAGACATTGAAGCGATGCTGGAAATAGCCGAGCGAGCCATCCGCCTGCACATAATCGCGCAGAGAGGAACCGCCGGCGGCAACCGCCTCGTTGATGACGATGCGGATCGCCTCGGCAAGGCGCTTGCTGCGTTCGGTCGCCCGGCCGCCGGTCCCGGCAAGGCTGGCCGCTGTCCGGCGCGGCGACAGCCCGGCACGCCACAGCGCCTCGCAGACATAAATGTTGCCGAGCCCGGCAACCACCCGTTGGTCCATCAGCGCCGCCTTAAGAGGCGCGCGTTTGCCTGCCAGCAACCCGGCAAGAAGCGCCCCGTCCAGCGCATTTCCGGTCGGCTCGACGCCGAGGCCTGCAAGCAGCGGATGGGATTGCAGATCCGCCGCCTCGGCCAGAGCCATGAAGCCGAAGCGCCGCGGATCGTTATAGATCACGCGCGCCAGGCCCGTCTCCCTTCGCTCAAGATGGAAGACGACATGGTCGTGCCGCTCCTCCTTCGAGCGGGGATGCTGGAACGCACCGGGCCGGGCGCTCACACCGCCCTCCTCTATGCGAAACGAGCCGGACATACCGAGATGGCTAATGAGAACGGCACCGTCATCGAGATGCACAAGCAGGTATTTTGCGCGGCGCGCCAGGGCCGTGATGTACCGGCCGTTCAGACGATCGGAGAAGCCGGCGGGAAAGGGAAAGCGCAAATCCGCGCGCCGCTGCTCCACTTTGGTAATGCGTGCGCCCTCCATCACCGGCTGAAGGCCCCGCCGCACCGTCTCCACTTCGGGCAATTCAGGCATCGGCGAGCCGGTGCAGGAAGGACATTCCGTGCCGCCCCGGCGGCAAGCCGAGATGCGCGGCGATCGTTTCGCCGATATCGGCATAGCTGGAGCGCAGGCCGACCGAGACGGCGCGCAGGCCAGGCCCGGTGCCGATAATGGGAACACGCTCCCGCGTATGGTCGGTTCCCGGCCAGGTGGGGTCGCAGCCGTGATCGGCCGTCAGGATGATAAGATCGCCCGTCCGCAGCGCCGCCAATGCCTCCGGCAGCCGGCGGTCGAACGCTTCGAGGGCTGCGGCATAACCCGCAACATCACGCCGGTGTCCAAAATCCGTGTCGAAATCAATGAAATTGGCAAAGACCAGATCACCGGCTCCTGCATCCTTCATGGCGGCCAGGGCGGCGTCGAACAGGGCCATGTTGCCGGCGGCCTTGCGTACTTCGCTCACGCCTTGATGGGCAAAGATGTCGCCGATCTTGCCGATACCGATCACCCGTCCGCCTGCCGCTTCGACACGGTCGAGCAAGGTTGGCTCCGGCGGCGGGACGGCGTAATCCCGCCGCCTGGCCGTACGCTCGAAGGTCTCCGCGCTCTCCCCCACAAAAGGCCGGGCGATCACGCGGCCGATCTTGTATTCGTCGACGAGGCGGCGCGCCGTCTCGCACAAGGCGTAAAGCCTCTCCAGCCCGAAATGCGTTTCGTGGGCGGCAATCTGAAAGACGGAATCGGCAGAGGTGTAACAGATCGGCTTTCCCGTGCGGATATGCTCCTCGCCAAGCCGGGCGATGATTTCAGTGCCCGAGGCATGGCAATCGCCAAGAATGCCGGGAAGTCCTGCCTCCGCGATCAACCTTTCGGTCAACGCCTTTGGAAAGGTCGGTACGGTCTCGGGAAAATAGCCCCATTCGAAGGGCACGGGAACACCGGCGATCTCCCAGTGGCCGGACGGTGTGTCCTTGCCGCTCGATCGCTCCTCCGCTGCGCCGTGGAAACCTTCAAGACGCGTTTTTTCCGCCGGATCTCGGCCGGCCGCGATCGCTGCCGCCGCGTCAAGCCCAAGCGCCCGCATGTGCGGAATCGTTAACGCACCCTGCCGCAATCCGGGACGGTCGGCTTGCCCCGCGGCGCACGCCGCCTCGATATGGCCGTAAGTGTCCGCGCCTACGTCCCCGAAGCGCGCCGCATCGGCCGCATGGCCGATGCCGAAGGAGTCCAGTACGAAAAGGAAGGCCCGCGCCATTGGCTGTCTCCGCATCCCGTTTCAGAGATAAGGCCGCAGCAGCGGCTTGGCAATCGCGCGCCAACGGCTCAACAGGCGGCGCAGGCGATCGCCCGCGTCTGACGTGGTTGCAGATAATAACGCTCGCCCATTTCCATCGGGAAAAATGTGTCCGCTACCCCCAGCATCTCCATGCCTTCCGCCGACCAGGCGAGGATGGGCCAGTATTGCAGGTCGACCTCCGAGCGGATGAGGAAGCTGCCGCGCGCCATCAGCTTCCGGGGGATGGCGACCACAGCGCCCTCCGGCAATGCCGGCGCGTAATCACCGTCGGCATATTTACGCGACCAGACGACCCGCGCGGTCGGGACATTGTCGTCGGTGACGCGGATGGCGGTCACGGTAATATCCGCCTCGCTGCGCGTATATGGCTGGAGGAGCGGTTGGCTGATCTTCATGATCGCGTCGAGCTCGCCGGGCGACGTCACCTCCTGCTGTGCGACAAGGTCGGCGATCTGGCTGGCGATCCGGCCTACTTTCCGGCTGCTGTCGATCGCCTGGGAGACTTCCATCGTGAGGAAATAGAGCGCCAGCATCAGCGGCACGACGATTGCAAATTCCACCGCCGCCACGCCGCGCCTGTCGCGCGCAAAACGCGGTAGCACCGCTGGGATGCCTGGATACCGGTCAGCCATTGCTCTGGCTGCTGCTCGCGGTGACCGGGAACGGCTCGTTCTGCCACGTCGTCGTTGCGAACAGCAGCATCGTCCCATCGGGCGCGTCGATGCGCTCGCGCAGGATGGCGGTGACCACAGGCCATGGATAGAAAACGCGAAGCACATTCTTGGTCAACGGACCGCCTGGGTCGAAGGTGTACTCCTCCGGCACGACGCCGCGTTCGAACTCCCGCACTGCATCCTCGAAGGCGACATAGTTGCGCAGGTCGATCCTGAGACCCTCGCAATCGCCGGGGAAGAGAATGCCCATACGATCGCACAGCATGTCCCGCATCTCTTGCCTGCTCACCGTGCCTGCTTTGAGCTGGCCTGTGCGAAGCTGCCGGGCCACATCGTCGACTGCGTTGGTCATGAGCTCCTGTGCGGTAAAGGCGATGCAGCATTCCAGGATTGCGAAAAGCAACAGGAAAAAGGGAAAGGCCAGGATCGCGAATTCGATTGCGACGACGCCCTTCCGCTCCCTCGTGAACCGCAGGACCACTGAGCGTGGCGAAAGCTGCAAGGCGGCCTGACGGTTGCCTTTATCCAGAGTCATACCCCACCTGCCACAACGCGCCGCGCATCGTTTCAGACGCGCATTAAAAAGACGCGTTATCCTCGTTGGACACTTTGGCGGAGCATACGATACGCCCCTTGCCGTCCTGTTTTCGATGCCATTAGAATCCACGTGCCGATCTTAATCGGTGCTTAACTGCTGCCGGTTCGGCTACCGGCCGCCCATCTCGATTTCGGATATGCGTTCGGCCTCACTCTTGTAGGCGCTCTCGCAGTAGGGCGTGCAGGAAAGGGTCTGGATATCCGAGCGGCGATAGACACGCACAGAGTTTACCGACTGTCGCGACACGACGATCTGCTCATCGACGATCGGCAGGCCCTCGGCATCGAGAACCACGAGATTGGTCACGCCGAAACCATTTCCGGTCAGAACGATGGTCGTGGAGTCCTGGACCGCCGCGTCGGCGATTTCGGGATTGCCGATCACCACCGTATCGGCCGGCCGGGCCAGCTTTATGATCTTGGCCTGGTTCATCGTCACACTGATGGGGTCCGTGGCCCATGCCGGCAGCGCCAGCGCGCTGGCCAGTAACGCCACGGCGATCCGCGCGCGCAAATATATCATGTGCCCCGCTCCATTGCTCGCCGGAGCATGGAGGGGAATGGTGAAACCTTGGTTAAGCAGGCGCTCCGG
>JAJUHJ010000062.1 GCA_029279965.1 Phyllobacteriaceae bacterium | reverse complement strand
CGTCTCCATGATCCGGCGCACCGATGTCGTAGAGGCAGTGGTGGGCGGACCATCCTTTGCATCGACGATGCCGGCATTGTTGATCAGGATGTCCAACCGCCCATGCGTTGCCGCAATCTGCTCGGCCGCTGCGGCAATGGTCACTTCGTCATTGAGGTCGATTTCAATATTTTCAACGGGCAGCCCGGCCGAAGACAGATCCGCAGCAGCCTTCTTGCCGCGTTCAGGATTGCGAGCACCGATCAGGACCGTGACACCGGCTTCTGCCAGTTGCCGGGCAATTTCGAAGCCGATGCCTTTGTTGGCTCCCGTAACAAGCGCGATACGCTCGGTGTCCGCCATGTGTTTTCCTTTCCAGCGCTTGGTTTGACGCGGTCGCCAATATATGAAGAATTCTTCGCTTTGAGGATTCGCATATGGCTGCGACACCGCCTGCTCACCTCAGCCCCCGGAAAAAGCCGCGTCAGGCACGCGCAGCCATGACATTGGATGCGATTTTCGAGGCAACTATTCAGGTTTTGCTGGCTGAAGGGCTGCATCGGCTGACCACCACGCGCGTGGCGGAGCGCGCCGGCGTCTCGGTTGGCACAATGTACCAGTATTTCCCGAACAAGCAGTCGCTGCTTTATGCCCTGAACGAGCGCTATTTGGACATTGTGGCCGAAAAGGTGGAGAAGACATGCCGAGGCAAGCACGGCGCCACCACCGCGGAGATGGTCCAAGCGCTTGTTGACGCATACTGGCAGGCGAAAACCGAACGGAGAGACGTAACCCGCGCGCTCTACCGTTCAGCGGTCGAGCTCGACAACGAGGCGTTGATCGAGGCGTTCGCACAGCGGGTGGATGCAGCGACGATCGCCATGCTCGCCAGCGCCTCCGATGGAAGCTACGTCGATCTCCACCTTGTCAACACAACCCTGCTGGCCGTTATCTTCGGGACTGTCCGCAATGTGTTTGAGAGAAATCTAACGGCCTCGATGGAAGCCGATATTCGCAGCCAACTGACAACCATGTGCCTTTCCTACTTGAAGGCGGCAAGCGCCGACCGTGCGGCGCGGTGAAACGCCACCAACGCCTCGGCCAGCTTTGAATGCGCGCTCAGCAATGCCCGATGAGGCAACCCACCGCGTCCTTTTCGGGCGCGTGATCGACATTTGTGTGAATGATGAACAGACGACGCTGCTCTAGGGCGTGGAGGTTTCACCCTGCCTAGCTACCAAGGTCTGAAGCTGAGCGAGGAGTGAGGCTTCGCAGTGTCGAACGACCAAATCGAACTCGGGCTAGCATGACGATCAATGCCCACGCTGATAAGAGGGATTGGGCACATATTTGCCATCAGGATCGAACGCACCCACGATTTTACGGTTGGGAATGTCGACACCGTAATTCACCTCCAGCGGACGCGTATGTGCTCTTGCAGCCCCCTGCCGTGCGCGCTCCAAGTCGTATTTGTGCGTCTTGCAGAATCTTGCGAAGGCGGCGTTCCTGTAGAGGTCGTAGCCGTCCATGTCCCGTGCGTCGACAAGGTAAGTGTAGCCTCCCCGGCCGCGGCCATAGACATCTGCTCCGGCTCCGTCCGCCGTCGACGCAAAGGGGGAGGTGGAGATACCCTTCCCGTCGATATCCAGCGCGTTCCGGCCTCCGCCGAAGCCGCCTCTGAAACCGTTCACTTCCTCGAGCGCGTCAATCTTCGTCCGCAGTTCGAAACCCTTCTCGAAAATTTCGCCAGGCTGGCGCATATCGCCGCGGAACACGAAGCCCCGATAGACGAAGCCGCTTCTTTCGTCGAGAAAACTGCTGTGCGGCCGCTTGCCGACAAGGTGGGCGGCATCCGCCGTCGTGAAGCCTCCGGTGCGCGCCTTGTCCAGAAGGGCACTGCGAAACCGAACCGGCCGGGAGGCTTTCGCCGCTGCCTGATGTGCGCGAAGGGACGAGGATCGCGCGCCCATATTCGGCTTTATCGGTTCACTGTTTCCTACAACGATGCCGCTTGACTGAACGATACCTCCCTCGACGTGCGCAGCCTGACGTTCGAGCACAGGGACCGATTTGATGCGGTAATGCTGGCCGACCCTCGTAATCTCGAGTCGCCGCCGGAGAGATTTAAGTCCCGCAAGTCGGCGCGCATCCCCCAGACCTTCGGCGCCTGCCTGCGCGCTCTTGGCCCTCCCGCCAAGCTGTCTTCCCTGCGCAACGGCCGCATCCGCAGTATCATCCAGCCTCGACAAGGCTTTCATGCCTGTGCCAGCTCTTGCCGCCTTGGCCGCCATTTTAACGGTGCCGCGCACCACATCGACCGCATCATCGACGATGGGAACCGTGTCGAGCACCGCAGAAGCCATGGCGCCGGCGTAATCCCCTTGATCGAGCTTGTGTTTGGCGTCGTAGAGCGGGATGGCAGCGCCCCGGGCACTGTGCACCATCGCCTCGTGGTCTGTTTCGGCAAATGCGTTATCGTGCCATATGTTCGCGGCTGTTTCGACGGCATCGGAAACACACGCCGCGACACCCTCCTTGGCGGTAACGCCACCGCTTGTTTTCGTTACGTATAGGTGTGCATCGGGCACTTCATCGAAGAACCAGCCGGCGTGCTGTTTAAGCCACAAAACGTTCCGTATGTCGTTCCCGGACACGTCGATCGCCATCGCGGTATTTCCGGGAACAATAGCGAAATACTTGCTCTCCGCTCCGCTTCCAACCCTCACAATGCAGCCGAGATGTCCGGACTCGGCTGTTGGCGGAAACCTGCTCTCGTCCACCGCCTGGACGATGATCATGGAGGCGCGTTCCTCCACATCTATCCCCGCTGCCTTCAGGAGGCATACGGCCCTATCCACGGCTTTGCCGGCCCATTCTCCGGTCTCCGCCTCGTATTGCGCCTCGAACTCGCTGTCCAGGTTCGGTGCTATGCCGGCCTCCTGCGGACCCATACGCACAGAGAAGGGAAACGGATTCCTTTGGTTCGCCATTATATGCTGCGTCAAAGGCGCTCTGTGAGAAATCGCGCGCCCCCCAATGCCCATCGGCACGACAAAGTTAACCGAGGTATGGACGCGCGAAGGGTCGTGCCCCTTCTCCCGCGCCTTCGCGCTCGCCAGATCCGGTCGGCGTATGATGAACTCTTTCATCTCGTCCAGAAGGGACTTGTCCGCACGGACGCCGCATGTATGCGGGTGGCGCGCTGCACGAGGCATGACGGACCGCACCTGCCTGTCCTGAACGGAACTTCCCTCACCGGGGCCGACCTGAGCCAGAATCGCCAGCAACTTGATGGCGACCGCAACGGCCGAGTTCGATCCCGTTCCACGCAGATAAGCGGCTCCATCCTCTGGCAGGCCGTGCTCAGGCAAACGAGTATTCGCAATGTCGCGAAACCATCTTTCGCTGTCGTCCCTTTCCACGGCGTTGCGATGGTTGGAAGCTAACTTCTTTGCGTTGTCGGAACCGGCCTGTTTGCGCCAGGCCACAAGCGCTTCCGGCTTCGTTCTTGCGGGATTGATCGGCGGTTTAGATGCACGAATGTTCGTCTGCCAGGGTGCCATGAAAAACCATTTAAGAAAACGTTGAAGAATACGCGTCACTGCGTCCAGCCAGTGAAAAGCACCCGTCCCATCCCGTCAACTTATCGGGCCATCGGAATATTTGAGCACGTCCTGTGATTAAATTGATTGCAATGCGACCACGGCGTCCAAGAGTGACCCAACAATGATCACGTGTTGGCCTCTTAATGCCCGCTTTCGGCCTCGAAATGCGCGGCCTTCGTTGTTGACCGCACGCGTCACCGGATCCGCGAAATGACAGTCCCGGCGTGCGGGATAGTCGACGGTGGGAATACGCACTGCCTCGAGCATCACCCAGCCCGAGCCGAGCCGGGAGTGGATCGTGTTGATCTGCCGCGACACCTCGTTGCGCTCGAGATTGGTCGAGCTCTCGGAGTCGCGGCTGAACGGATCAGCTTACGCAGTGTGCGTCCGAACTCGTCGGATCGAAGCCGTGTCTCCCCTTCAGCAAGGGCATCCTAAGAGCGCATTTGACCTGACTTTGTTGTCTGCTGCGTATCGTATCTTTGGTCGATCGCCCGTTTGCCACGTCGCTGAGCCCATCCACGAGGTGTTTGGTGCCACGCATGTCCTGCGAAGGTTCCAGGGCATATAACGGTGACCTCGGCGCTAAAGCCGCTCCACGGCGACCACGGTGTCGATGACCCTGGCACGTTGGCCGTCAGGCCCGATACCTTCACGTTCGACCTCGTCGACGAAGACCTCTCGCCAATCGCCGGGGTGGAGCTCGAGCATCGCCAACTCCTCCCGTGCGGTGGGGAACACCGTGTCCGGGGGAGCGGAGGACCATGGCGCGCGCGAACCGTGTGAGACTATGAGCAAAAGCCCATCGGAAACGACGGCGGCGGCCGCACGGCGAAGCGCTCGCGCACGGCCGAATTCGATGGGCGATTGCAGGAACATCGCAAACACCAGATCATAGGTGCCGTTCGGGAAACTTGTAGCGAGATCATGGTGCACGAAACGAACCCGATCTGAGAGCCCCGCCGCTTCGGCACTGGCTCGGGCGGCGCTCAGGGCCGTCTTTGAAACATCGACTCCCGTGACGGTCCAGCCTTGCCTTGCCAGCCAGATCGCATCGTCACCCCGTGCACAGCCGAGCTCCAGCGCTCGGCCGGGCGCTCGTTCTGCGGCAAACCGTGTGAGAGCCGCGGAAGCGCGTCCTCCGGAGGGCTTGGTCATCTTTGCGTAGCGTTGCTCCCAGAACGCCTCCGAACTTTCAGTGTCCGGCTGAGGGGCAGAATCTCCGATGGCCATCGCATCACCTGGAATTGTTGATTGGGATCATGTATCAACAATTGCAGCATGAGATCGTCGAGTCAATATCTCGTGTGTTCTATTGTTACATGAAACGAGGAAAAGCTACCATGCGACACGATAGTCGCCTTTCCCGCGTGCTACATGCGCTGCTGCATCTCGATCAGATGACCGAGCCGGCGACATCGGAACTGATCGCAAGCATGCTGGGAACAAATGCGGCGGTGGTCAGGAGGACGATGGCGGGATTGCGTGCGGCCGGAATCGTTACGTCCACCAAGGGGCACAGAGGCGGTTTGTCGTTGGCCAAGCCGCTTGACGATATTTCGCTTTTGGACATCTACACGGCCCTCGGTTCGCCGGCACTGTTTGCGATCGGAAACGACGAGGACGAGCCGAAATGCATGCTTGCCAGGGCTGCGAATGCCGCCACGATGCAAGCACTCGAGGCCGCGCGACGAGAGTTCGAGGACAAGCTCAGAGCGACGTCAGTTGCTGAGCTGACGGCGGATCGGCGCCCGGAAATGGTGACTTGCGGCTCGATGGAGCATCGGTGATCTGTGCAATGAGGTATGAGCCATCAGACGGGGTGTTCTGACCTTGGCTGGAGAAGATCTTTGCCGTTTGCAGCCTCTGCAAACTTGCCGGTAGAAGTCCGTATTTTACAATCTGCCGAATGGCTGCCAATCAGACTACGAATTCCGATGGGCTAATGGCAGTCGCTGACGAGCGTCTTGACCTGTTCGGTGCGCTCGAGAATGCCCTCGGCGCGGACCTGACATTCCAGCGTGTTGTCGCGGGTTTTCCCGATTAGCTCCGTGAGCATCGACGTCAATTCGCTGCAGCCGCAGATTTCCGCATATTCGCGTGCGGTTTCCAACGCATTGGTAGCCTCCGCCAGTGCTGCGGAGCATGCCTGCGCTTCATCCTGGAGTGCGTACCGCCCAGCGTAGAAAGCGTCCTGGGACGGCAGGCAATGCCGGTCTGCGTGTGCCGGAGAAAGAGCGAGGCCCGATAGAGCTGCATAAAAACTTGTGTGAATAAGTCTAGTTTTGCATGCGCTAAAGAATTGTCGCGTGTGAATGTTTGCGGTGACCAAACGTATTGTTTTCGGAATGTTGCGGTTCATTTCCCACAAGCCCTGCGACCTATTGTCTCAACTCTGTTAAGAGTCTAATATCAGCGTGCGGCGTGCACAACACACCGCGATGCCGCCTGAAAGGAGGATGCTGGTTCAGGCTGCATGCTGGGAGGAAAATCTATGACCAAGTACGGACCTTACGATCCGACCCTCGACTATGCGCCGGGACCGGCGCCGACGCGGAAGGGCGGCGGTGTAGAAACGCCGTCGTGGAAGCCGTTGCACATGTCGCGACGCAACTTTCTGCGCGGCGTCGTCTGCTCCGGGGTGGTGATCGGCGGATCGGCTTATCTGTTTTCGACGACGACGCCCGCCCGGTCCGATACCCGGGCGGTGGAGCGGCTGGTGCGCCTCACCGTCAACGGCCGCACGCATAGCATTGAGGTGCCGCCGAACGAGACACTTGCACATACCATACGCTACCGGCTTGGCCTGACAGGCACGAAGATCGGCTGCAATCAGGGCGAATGCGGGGCCTGCACGGTTCTCGCAGGAGATACGACGATATATTCCTGCTCGACCCTGACCCATCGCGTGCGCGAGGTGGACATCACGACGGTCGAGGGGATTGCCGGCCCGGATGGGGCGCTGCACCCCGTGCAGCAAGCCTTCATCGATGAAATTGCACCGCAATGCGGTTTCTGCACGCCCGGCCAGGTCGTCACCGCCGTGGCCCTCCTGAAGAAGAATCCCAAACCGACCATCGAAGAGGCGCGCCTGGCTATGTCGGGCAATCTTTGCCGGTGCGGTGCCTACGACCACTACCTGCGCGGCATCATGAAAGCCGCAGAGAGGGTCTGAAGCCATGGCTTACAAACTTATCGGAAAGAATTTCACGCCGCCGGACATCGAGGCAAAGGTTACCGGCGCGGCAACTTACGCCGAGGATTTTCGCGCGGACGGCATGGCGCATGTCAAATTCTACGGCTCGCCCATGCCGCATGGGCGGGTCAACAATATCGACCTAAGCGAAGCGGAAAAGGTTCCCGGCTTCCTGACGGCGCTGCTGCCGGACGAGGTAAAGCAACCGGAATCCCCTGTCGGCCAGGCGATCCTCAGTGATGAAGCCGTCTATTTCGGCCAGCCGATCCTGGCGATCGCCGCCGAAACCGAGCAGGCGGCTGCCGATGCGGTGGCGGCCGTGCGGGTCGATATGGAGCTTCTTCCTTTCGTTACCAATCCTCTTGAGAGCCTGCAGCCGGACGGGCCGAACGCGCTCAACGGCATCAATGTCGCGGGGCAGGGCATCGATTTTCAAGAGCTCAAGTGGTCAGGCCGCGACTTCGCGCTTGCAGGCGAGGAAACGCTACCGCTCGGAACGCCGGCGCTTGAATGGAGCTTCGGGGACATCGAGGCTGGCTTTGCCAATGCTGCTGTGATCGTTGAGGAGAGTTTCGTACACGCTTCCAATGCTCACCATGCGATGGAGCCGCGTTCGGCCGCCGCTTATTGGGAAGGCGGAAAATGTCATGTTTGGGGCTCCACACAGTCCACCGCCTTCGCGCAGCCGGGACTTGCCAATCTGATAGGCATCTCCCCGTCTGAACTTGTCTTCGTTTCCGAGTTCTGCGGCGGCGGCTTCGGCGGAAAGGCAACCACCTATCCGCTGATGGCGCTGCCGGCCCTGGTCTCACGCAAGCTGAACGGCAGACCCTGCCTTCTGCGTGTTTCCCGAAACGAGGAATACAACAACGGCTACGCGCGCGCGGGCTTTCAAGGCTGGGCCAAGCTCGGCTTCAACAACGAGGGAAGAATGCTGGCTGCCGACATCTATGTCGTGCAGGATCTCGGATCGACGTCCGGCTTCCCTGACTTCAACAATGTCGGATCGTCGGCAATCATCGTCTTCCAGCCGGAGGCGATCCGCTTCCGCGCTACCCCGGTGCTGACGAACACTGTGCCGAAGGGAGCGCAGCGCGGTCCCGGCGAAAACCAGGCCGCGAATATGCTGGAGCCTCTCCTGGACAAAGCGGCGCGGGAACTCGGCATCGACAGGCTGGCGCTCAGGCTCGCCAACGCTCCCGGCGGCGGTGTCGGGGCCAAATATGGACCTGACCAGGGGCCGGTCACATCGGCTTATCTGCGCGAAGCCCTCGAAAAAGGTGCCGAAGCCTTCAACTGGGAGGAACGCTCCAAGCAATCGGGCGTGCGCAACGGCTCGAAAGTGCGCGGCTACGGGATCGGGCAGGCTTACCACACCGCCGGATCGAACGGCTTCGACGGCCTTCTGCGGATCACGCCGGACGGCATCCTGCATGTTCATACGGGCGTCGGCAATCTCGGCACCTTCTCCTATGCCTCGACGTCGCGTATCGCCGCGGAGGTTCTGGGTTATGATTGGGACCGGGTCGTGCTGGAATATGGCGGGACCACAAGGCACCTGCCGTGGAATCTCGGCCAGTTCGGCTCCAACACCAACTTCACGATGACGCGGACGAATTATGTCGCCGCGATGGACGCCGCGCAAAAGCTCAAGGAGATCGCAGCAGCGACACTCGGCGGAAATGCCGAGGACTACGAGCTGAAGGAGGAGAGGGTGGTGAAGACGGGCGACGAGTCCGTCGGCATGTCCTTCGCCGAGGCCGCGCAGAAGGCGATCGAAACGGGCGGTCGCTATGACGGTCATGAACTGCCCGAGGATATCAACCCGATGACGGTGGCCTCGGCCTCGGCCATCGCTGGTACGGGACTCATCGGCGTGGCCAAGGATAATTTGCCCAAAGAAGGCACCGTGCCTGCGCTGGCGGCGGCCTTCGTGGAGGTGGATGTCGATGTGGAGACCGGAAAGGTCGACATCCTCGATTATCACTGTGTCGCTGATTGCGGTACGGTTATCCACCCGATGGGCCTGGCTGCGCAGGTGCGGGGCGGCGCCGTGATGGGCTTTGGATTGGCCACATCGGAACGGCACGTTTACGATCCGCAATACGGCCGGCCGAATGCACAGTCGCTCTACCAGGCGAAGCCCAAGACCTATCTGGACATTCCCACGCAAATGGGGTGGTCAGCCGTCGACCTTCCGGATTCCCAGAATCCCCTGGGTATGAAGGGCATCGGCGAGCCGTTGGAAGGGGCCGCGTCCTCGGCGCTTATCACCGCGATTTCGGACGCGCTCGGTGGCCATCTGTTCAACCGGACGCCGGTCGTCACCGACATGATCCTGAACGCGGCCGAAGGACGGCCGCAATCCCATAAGCCGCTCGCCACGAACACCGTCTGAGCGGGCGCGGGAGGAGGTAGCACAATGACTGACGTGATGCACAATTTCGAACTCTTCCAGCCGGCCACGTTGGCAGACGCGCAAGCCATACTTGGCGACCACAGTGACGCGTGGGTGCTGGCAGGCGGCATGGACAGCCTCGACTGGTTCAAACACCGGGTGAAGCAGCCCGCCGTGGTGGTCGATATCGGCAATATTCCAGATCTTCACGGCATTCGTGAGGAAGAGGATGGCGGTCTTTGGATCGGCGCGACGACAACCTTGACGGAGGTTAATGAAAGTGAAGCGGTCAAGAGCCGCTTTCCCATCCTGGCCGAGGCAGCCCTGAAGGTTGCCTCGCCCCAGATCCGCAACAGGGGCACCATCGGCGGTAATGTCGCGCAGGATACACGCTGCGTCTACTACCGCGACGGGTTCCCCTGCTATCGGGCGGGCGGCAATACCTGCTATGCCAACACGCCGACCGCGATGAACCGTGAACACGCGCTTTTCGAGGTCAGCCGCTGTGTCGCCGTCTCACCGTCCGACACAGCAACCGCGCTTGCCGCGCTGGAAGGCGTATTTGTGGTTCAGCGCGGCGGGAGCCAGCAGGAAGTTGCCGCAGAGGATTTCTTCATCGGCCCTGATGTGGACATTACCCGCATGACCATGCTGGAGCCGGGAGACATCCTTGTCGGCATCCGTATTCCTGCCAAATGGGCGGGATCTCGCCAGTATTTCGAGAAGGTAGCCGATCGCAACGCCTGGGATTTTGCGCTCGTCAATGTCGCCATGGCAGCGAGTGTGGAAGATGGCGCGATCTCAGATATCTCGATCGTCTGCGGCGCCGTGCAGTGCACACCGCGGCGGCTTTCAGACGTGGAGAGCCTCGTGCGGGGAGAAGCGCCCGGCGAGGAACTGGAATCTCTCGTCAAGCGCGTGGCGGCGCGC
Source organism: Phyllobacteriaceae bacterium (assembly GCA_029279965.1). GTDB lineage: Bacteria > Pseudomonadota > Alphaproteobacteria > Rhizobiales > Rhizobiaceae > Chelativorans. The sequence goes on along the minus strand of JAJUHJ010000062.1, from coordinate 8,487 downwards.
GGTGCGGAACCTTTGAACTTCAATCATTTCAAGATTCCGCTCATGGAGAACCTCGCCGTGCGTGCCATCCGGTCGCTGGCCTGAACCATGGAGCTTCTCAGACATACGCAGGATGTGTTCGGCCAAAGAATGCTTGTGGGGATGAATTGGGACCTTCTTTGGCTTCCGGTTGCCGCTGCGGCAGCCGTTATCCTCCTGCACCTTATCGTCCGAACAATGCGCCGCCGGGCGGGGTGACCCGCGGCGCATCCACTCCTAATCCAGGGACGGAGAGCAATGACCCAACCGATGCGGCTTAGAGGCGTGCGGCATCATCTTGCTGACCGGCTTTTTCACTGGGGCATGGCCCTCACCGTCATCATTCTTGCCGCGACAGCCTTTCTGCCGGTGGTCGGCATCCGGTTCGATTGGGTGCCGCTGCACTGGACAGCGGGCGTCGCCCTCCTTCTGCTCGTGCTTTTTCATCTCGTGCGTGTGTTTTCCACTCACGGGGCGCGGGAAATGGTGCCTCGCGCGGACGATGTCCGGGAGATAGGGCAGGTCATGCGGGGAGGCACAACGCATTCCTTGTCGGGAGCGAAGTACGATGCATTCCAGAAAGGCTTTCACCTCGCCGCGGCGCTTACGGTGCTGGCACTGCTTGCCACCGGCCTTCCCATGCTGGCCAAGATCGATACGCGCTTCTGGCGGCGCGACCCGTCGATCCTGAGCGACACCACCTGGGGCATGATCTATGTCATGCATGGCGCGGCTGCGATGGTGCTGTTGTTCCTGGTGATCCTCCATGTCTATTTTGCCGTGCTTCCCGAACACCGCAAATTTCTCACGGCCATGATTTTCGGGGTTGGGCCGGAAAAGGCCAGAAAGGGCAATCCATGACGGACGAGACGACGCAGGCAGCGGCCATGCGTGACGCTTTTGATCGGATCGAGGAATCTTATGAGTTCATGCTCGCTTATGCCGCCCAGGGGCGAAAGCGGGAAATGGTTGAAGGCAGCGGCGACAGTCAAATTCGTCAGTATCTGAAGCGTTTCCGCAGCGCGCTCGATGACCTTGAGAATGCGCTTGAAGGGCTGGGCGGATCAGACGGTACCGCGTTCCGCGAGCGCTTTCAGGCGGATCTCAAGACGGTGCGCTCGGTGCTTGCGCTTCTTCTGGCGCAGCCATCGATCACCTCCGATATGGTCGACAACACCAACGGCCTGATCGCGGTGCGGGCATTTCTGACCGACGTCTTCTTTACCGATCAAACGATCCTGCCGGCGCGCTGAAGCAAACAGCCTTGCGGCCCGACTTCAAACATCCTCCGCCTCGCGCTTCTCCTCTATCGCCTCCAGCGGCTCAAGCGGGGCGGGCACATCGGTCGTCTTTTCCGGCGCCTTGCAAAGGTCCGCGATGACGCATGCCGGACAGTCGGGTTTGCGCGCCTTGCAAACATAACGTCCGTGAAGGATGAGCCAGTGATGCGCGTGGCGCAGAAATTCGTCGGGTATGACGTCGAGCAGTGCTCTTTCCACCTCGTCAGGCGTTTTTCCGGGCGCGAGCAGAATACGGTTTGAAATCCTGAAAATATGCGTGTCCACCGCCATCGTCGGCCGACCAAAGGCGACATTGAGAACCACATTCGCGGTTTTGCGGCCAACACCCGGCAGCTTGATAAGCGCATCGCGGTCCGCCGGCACGGCGCCATCATGGTCGCGGATAAGCGTCGCGCAGAGCGCAATGACGTTCTTCGCCTTGTTACGCCACAACCCGATGGTGCGGATGTATTCGCCAACCCTTTCCTCGCCCAGCGCCAGCATTTTTTCAGGCGTGTCAGCTATTTTGAAGAGCGGCCGCGTTGCCTTGTTGACACCAACGTCGGTGGCCTGGGCTGACAGGACGACCGCAACGAGAAGCGTAAACGGATTGACGTATTCCAGTTCACCTTTCGGTTCCGGGCGCTGCACACGAAAGCGGCGAAAGATCTCGTTGATCTCTTCCCCATTATATGCGGTCAACCGCTTCTTCGACGCTTTCTTTCGTGCGGTTTTCGGACGTGCCGGCTTTGAGGGGCTGACAGGTTCACGATTTTGGGACTTGGGCTTTTGCATCCTGCCTCTATAATTTGACTCATGGTCAATGAGAATGCCGCCGATGCGCCTTTCTTCAGGGCGCTGCTCGTTCCTCACCGCTCGCTCGGGCGCAAGGGCTTCGCCGTGCTGATGGGAGCGCTGCTGTTTGCCTGGCTGGCAGTCGGCGCCCTCTATCTCAGCATCGGTGCATGGCCGGTGGTCGGGTTTTTGGGGCTTGATGTCCTGGCGCTCTATATCGCCTTTCGTCTGAACTATCGCGCAGCCCGCGCACGTGAGGAAGTCTCTTTGTCGCGAACCAACCTTCACATTCGCAAAGTGCCGCCGTCGGGGCGGATCGAAGAACACGATTTCAATCCTTTCTGGACCAGCTTCCGCGTCGACCGGCATGAGGAGATCGGTATCACCGGCATGGCCGTGGAAGCGCGGCAACAGCATGTCCATCTCGGCAGCTTTCTCAATCCGGATGATCGCGAAAGTTTCGCGAAGGCCTTCGGCCAAGCGCTGGCCACGGCGAAAGGCCGCTAGCGCGCTGTCTCATTGAATCTACGCATCGTGCATTCCGAGAATCGATTCAGATTTTCGGCCGATGCTGTAGCAGAATCGCAAATGATTTGCGCGCCGGCCTGAGAAGCGCTTTCCGTCTCAGGCCGACGCTATGGCGTGCCTTCGTAGACACGCTCCCCCGCCATCTTGTTGTCCGCGCCGGCCAAGGGGCATGCTCCCTGCTCCTCCAGGTATTTAAGATAGGCGACGAAGCCGGACAGATAGTGCTCCACGTCATCGATGCGCACGCGAAAGGCATGATGCCGAATGAAGAAACTGCCGACGATCCTGGCCGGATTGGCGAAGAACATTGCCATCTCGGGCCAGAAATGGCCGTTCAGCAGATAATGCGCCCGCGTGTTGAGGGCGTGATAGAACGTGTTCAGGTCGATGATGTCGCGCAAATGCCGGTGGTCGGGCTCTTCTCGCAGGCGCGCGATCATGCGGTGGGCCGCCATCATCAGCTCGAGGAGTGTCGGAAAGGTCGTTATCCTGTTGATGACGAAATCCAGATGACCCGCGAAATTCCGGATTCCGAACTGGTAATACGCTTCTTTCGGCCTGTACCGGGTGAGCTCATTGACGCAATAAGAAAGCCAATGATCGTGAGCTTTCCAATGCTCGGCATCAATGAAATAAGCAAAGGCTTTTTCCACCGCCGCGAGCCATCTGGCATCGCCCGTCAGCCCGTAAAGCCGCATCAGGCCGAACGCCGCTTCGCCATCATAATAGATGATGCGGAACGCTTCCTTTACGGACAGGGAAGGATAGTTGAGGACGTGGTCAAACTTTCCTGTCTCCGGATCTTGCATTGAAACAATGCCGGTGGCGAGCTGTTCAAGTAGCTCCAGGTACCGGTCCGTACCGGTCAGTTCGCTGTATTTGACAAGGGCAAGGAGGCAGACAGCGTTTCCGCCAAGCTTTATCTCCGCGTTCTGATCCACAAGAAATGCTGTCGTGCCCGTTTCCGTCTGGACAGTCTTGATCAGCCTTTCAGTCAGATAATCGAGCGCCCGGTCGATGGCGGCCTTTAGAGCCGCCTCGCGTGTCACTTCCCAGGCTTCGAGCATCGCGTACAGCGTGCTGGCGTGACGCAGGCTGTTGTAGGCGCTGATCGGGCGATCGAAACACGGGTGCCAGCCATAACAGAAGCGTCCCTCCGGCCCCACCTGTGTGGCGAGATAGTCGCTGCCGCTCCTGATCAACTCCCGAACGTGGTCGGCTGTCAGCTTTTCTATGTCGCGTCGTCCGGCATTCGGTCCCGCGCCATGAAGGCGATAAACATCGGCAGGCTGGCTGGCGGCGAAAGCACCCGCGGAGGAGAACAGATACACCCTTCCGTCATCGGGGAAATCGATATCGGTAAGCTTATGGCGGATTGACGCGTATCGTCGAAAATTGCCGGCGTTCAAGACGGCGTGGCTGATCTTTCCCCCGCCATAGAGCATTGCATTGGCGTTGAGTTCGGTTTCCAGAAAGGCATGTCTGAAGGAACGGTCGAGCGATAGACCATAGCGGAAATAGTTTCTCTTGGTGGCCTGGAGCCGCTGTTGCAGCGCGCCCCACGTCGTCTCCTCCGCATGTTCGACCCAATCGACCCGCAGCCACTTGCCTGTCATCTTTCTTGCGGACGCCGCACGACGGATACGCCGCGCCCCCATGCGCCACACATTGGAAAAATCTGCGCCCGTTACCGTAACGGTTTCGGCTGTTTTCTTCCCGTCGCTGATCGAGAAAAAGAGGACGTATCGAGGCCATGGCTCGTTGAGCGCAACGCTGTTCCGTTCGACCTGTGGCCGCAGTCGCATAAGGAGAAGTGACAGGCTGGCGGGCGTCAACGCACCGCTCCCGAACCTTTTGTCGTGCAAAGATGCCGGGAACGACCTCTTCTTGCTGCAACGCGCGTCCAGAATGCACCCATAAGGAAGTGTCCGAGGCTGTGTTACCGGAATTGAAGCTGGCTTTGGCGAGCTCCGTTTTTCCGGTGATGAAGCCTTTCCCGCTGACAGCCAAATAAGCGCGCGATGAAGTCGGCTCTGGCACCATCCTTATGGTGTGCAACCGGTCGTCGATGTCAGCCTACGTTGCGGGCCATCATTGCCGCAAAGATCGGGATGAGCGCAAAGAAGACGAGTTCTGCGATCAAGAAGCGCCGCATGGCCGAAATTTCCCCGTCAGGCACGACATATCCATCGCTGGAAGCAGACCGATGCCATTGCAGGATGCGTATGGTCGGCTTGATGGAGAGAATGGCGACAACGGCAAAGGCAGCCATCTTGCCCCAGAACGCGTGATTGCCGACGTAATACTCCCAGCCTTTCAACCCGAAAATCACGCGACCCACACCGACGACGATGATGGCGAGCGCCACAACGCCATACATGCGGTCGATATGAGCAAGCACGGACAGGTTTCGGCCCGAAAGGCCCTTGCGCATGAGCACGAATTCGCCTGCAAGGATGGCGACAAGGATAAACATCAGCAGATGATGCAGAATGGCAAGCAGAAGGTCGGTGAACATGTTTCCCCCGAACTGGAGCAGCGGATTTATGATGGAATGCGCGGCAATCTTCGCACCATGCATCCTTTCGATTGAGGGGCAAGACGCATTCGGCAAATTTTTGGTAAGTGCCTGCAACGCGCAGTGAGCTCGACGCGCGGCGGTGTTCCGGGTTCTCAGGAAAAGGAGGACGAGATGGGGGCCTATTTTCCGCTTGCTGCGGCCATGGCTGTCGGCAGCATGGCTTCCAGCGTCTCCAGGCGATCGGCTTCATGTGTCGGCTTGTCCCATCTAAGCCGCGAGATGCGGGGAAAACGCATGGCGATGCCGGATTTGTGGCGGCTGGAGCGGGCGAGCCCTTCGAACGCTACCTCGATGACGAGCCCATGGCTCCTGTCAGCACGAACAGACCGCACCGGACCAAAACGTTCAACGGTGTTGTCACGCACATATTTGTCGATTTGCCTGAGTTCCTCATCGGTGAAGCCGAAATAAGCCTTTCCGACCGGAACCAGCGTCGGATCTTCCGCAGGGCCTGTCCAGACGCCGAACGTGTAGTCTGAGTAAAAGCTCGATCTTTTGCCATGGCCGCGCTGGGCGTACATCAGCACCGCATCCACCGTGAACGGATCGCGCTTCCATTTGAACCACGGTCCCTTGGGCCTTCCAGGCAGATAGGGCGAATCCTTCTTCTTCAGCATCACCCCTTCGATAACGGGATGAGGCGGGTTACAGCGTTTCTCATCGAGTTCCTGCCAACTCCGGAAGGAAACTGTGGGTGAAAGATCGAAGCGGTCCGGCGGCAGTTCCCGCACGAAGGATTCAAGCAGTTCGCGTCGCTCGGTGTAGGGCAGGGCACGCGTGTCTCGCGCGCCACTTGCCAGCAGGTCATAGCAGCGAATGAAGACGGGGTAGTTCGCGAGCATGGCCCGCGAGACGGTCTTGCGGTTGAGCCGCTGTTGCAGGTCTGAAAACGTGCCCGTCCTTTCTCGCGGATCACCCACCAGAAGCTCGCCATCGAGAGTACCTTCGAAATCCATCGCTTCCATCAGGTCGGGAAAAGCACCCGAAATGTCATCCCCTGTACGCGAGTAAAGGCGCCGCACGCCATCTTCCGCCGTTGCCTGTACGCGAATGCCATCCCACTTCCATTCCGCCGCATAGGTGGCTGGTTCAATGGCGGGCAGATCGGCTTCAGCGACGGCATGAGACAGCATTACCGGACGGAACGGGGCCTTGGCCGCGTTCTCCGGTTTCGGCCCTTTGTCTTCGAGCCAGGCGAAGAGCGCCGTAAATGGCGGTGATAGCCCATGCCATAGCTCCTCGATTTCCTGCACTTCCACGTCACCGAAGCTGGCCAGCGCCTGTTTGGCGAGCCGCGCCGACACGCCAACACGCAAACCACCCGTGGCAAGCTTGATAGCGGCAAAACGGCCGGAGGGGGAAAGTCCATCCAGAAGCCTCGCCATGACCGTTGGTGCCTCGGAACGGCTCGTCCGCGACAGCCGCTCCACCACTTCTGATAGTGCCGGGGCGTCCGCCCTTCCTGCTTCGCCTGGCCAGATGAGCGAGACCGTCTCCGCCAGATCGCCCACGTAATCGTAGGAGTAGGCAAAGAGCACCGGGTCCACCCGTTCCTCCACCAAGGTGCGTAGCATGGCGGGCTTGATTGCCGGGAAATCGAGCCCGCCGGTCAGCCCCGCAAGGCCGAAGCCGCGATCGGGATCGGGAACGGAAGCGAAATAGTCGGTCAGGAGCCTGAGTTTGCCGTTGCGTGAAGGCGTCAGCACCAGCCGGTCCAGAAGTTCAGCGAAGCGTTCCACTATTCCGCCTCGTCCTCGTAACCCGCCAGATGCAGCGGACGGGCAGCCAGCCCATTGATCTCGCACCAGCGCACCAGCGCTTCCTCGCGGCCATGGGTAACCCACACTTCCGCGGCCTGCGTATCGCGTATTGTGGCTGTGAGTTCCGTCCAGTCCGCATGATCGGAGATGATGAGTGGCAGTTCCACGCCGCGCTGGCGCGCTCGTTGGCGGATGCGCATCCAGCCGGAGGCGAAGGAGGCAAGCGGATCGGAAAAGCGCCGCGACCAGCGGTCGTCGATCGCGGCGGGCGGGGCAATGATGATGGCGCCCGCGGGCGGAGCGGCATCGCTCTGTTCCACAGTGGCTGCCTGCAATGGGCCGAGCGATACGCCGGCGGCCTCGTAATAGGTGCAGAGCTTTTCAAGTGCGCCGTGAATGTAGATCGTATCATCATAGTCTGCCTCGCGCAGAAGCGCGATGACGCGCTGCGCTTTTCCCAGTGCGTAGGCTCCGACGATATGTGTGCGTTCCGGGAACTGTTCGAGTGAGCGCAATAACCGGGCAACTTCGCCCGCCGCATCGGGATGTGTGAAGACCGGCAGGGCGAACGTCGCCTCGGTGATGAAGACATCGCAGCGGATAGGCTCGAAGGGCGCGCAAGTGGGGTCGCGGCTGCGCTTGTAGTCGCCCGAGGCTACGATGCGCGTGCCGCCCGTCTCCACCGAAATCTGTGCGGAGCCGAGGACGTGTCCTGCCGGGTGGAAGGTGACGCGCACCCCGTTCATATTCAGCGTTTCGCCGAGTTGAGCTTCTTGAACAGCACCAGCGAAGCCTTCGCCATAGCGAATGCGCATGATGTCGAGCGTCTCCCGCGTCGCCAGAACGGAACCGTGTCCCGCACGCGCATGGTCGGCATGACCATGGGTGATCAGCGCCCGCTCCACGGGACGAACCGGATCGATGTAAAAACCGCCACCGGGGCAGAAGAGCCCTTCAGGCCGGGAGCGGAGGAGGTCGTGTGGGCGGATCATGCGTTGAAAATAGGTGTTTTCTGAGCGAGCGGAAGGAAGACGTTCATGGATTCGTCGCAACGGCGCATGCTCTACATACCCTCCGCTGATCTCCGGGCACGAGAACAAGATACCAAATGATCAGGCTTGGCGCAGCGTGCGTTCTGCTTTAGTTCTTCCTTGCCTTGAGACAGGAACCCGACCTTTCCGCCGGATTGTCCGCCGCGCTTCTACCCGCTTCTTTTCAGGAGTGGTTTTCCGCGCGCGGGTGGACGCCGCGCCCGCACCAGCTCGATCTCATCGCACGCACCCGGCAAGGCCGCTCAGTTCTGCTCATTGCGCCTACCGGTGCCGGCAAGACGCTGGCAGGCTTCCTGCCGGCGCTCACGGATCTCGCCGACCGACCGAAACGAAAAACCGGTCAAGCGCAGCGCGGCATCCACACACTCTATATCTCGCCTCTAAAGGCTTTGGCGGTGGATATCGAACGCAATCTTTCTCGCCCGATCGAGGAAATGGCGCTCGACCTGCGCATCGAAACCCGCACAGGCGAT
>JAJUHJ010000061.1 GCA_029279965.1 Phyllobacteriaceae bacterium | reverse complement strand
GTGGTGGAGCGCGTCGCCTCGCCACGAAAAGAGCGCCCGAAACTGTCGAGGGGGAGGTTCCGGGAGCTGAGATCGAGAATGTGGATGCCATTGTTCTGCCGCCGGTTTCCGGGCGCGGAGGCAATACGTTTCGGATGCGCTCCCGGCGCCGCAACATTCCTTTTCTGGCGGAATCGTCTCCGCAGGAGTTCGGTACCTATCTGGGACCGGACAACCTCGCCGTCGGCCATGAGCTGGGAGCGCTGGCCGCCCGCTTGACGGCTGGGCAAGACGTGGTGCGCATCCTTCTCGTTACGCTTGAAGAACTGCCGAACACCCGCGCGCGCTGCGAGGGCTTCCTTCGTGGCTTCCGTTCGGTTTTCAAAGGGCAGGTGCAGCACTGGCAGGTGGACGGCAAGGGCGATTTTCGTACCTCGCTGCGGGTCAGCCTCGATGCGCTCACCTCTCACCGCGACATCGATATCGTCTTCGGTGTCAATGATCATTCCGTGCTTGGCGCAATCGAGGCTGCCGATCGCCTCGGCATCAAGGATGTCCACGCCTTCTGCGTAGGCGGTGAAGGCGGCGCGCTCTTTGACATGCTCGCCAAAGGCGGTCGGCTGAGGGCGGCTGCCGCCCTCTTTCCGGAGGTGGTGGGGGCGCTCGGCGTCGACGTCATTGCCGATGCGCTTTCCGGCATTCCCATGCCCGCGCAGGTCGACACACCCCATGCGATCCTCACTCCACAAACCCTTTTCGACTATTATCGGCGCGAGGATAGCGGCTGGGTGCTGGCGAACAGAGGTGAGGCTCTTCTCGGCGATGTGAAGCCGCGGCGGGCGCAGCTTGCCGGACGAACCATCGGCTTTCTGCCGCATTATCCGGCACATGACTGGTATCGCACCATGGCGCGGGCCATGCGCGAGCGGGCGGCCCGCTATGGGATGGAAGTGGCCGTCGCAGCACCCAGCGCGGGGATTGCGCGCGAGATCGAGGCAAGACGGGTGGAGATTGCGCGGGCGGCGGTCCGGCGCATCGAGCCGGGCGATACAATCCTCGTCAACGCGGGGCCTATATGCCGGATGCTGGCGACGGAGCTCGAGCATGTCGAAGACATCACCGTCGTCACCAATTCACTCGACCTCCTGCATCAACTTTCCAACAAACCAGGACTGAAAGTAATTCTCACGAGCGGCGAGTACCACCCGATGGCGCGTTGCCTCGTCGGACCGAGCCTTGGCGCCCTGTTCGAGATGATGCGGGTCGACAAGGCGTTTATCAGCGTCGATGGCATTTCGGTGCGCTTCGGACCCTCGTCCGCCGACGAACGGATGGCGCTCGCCGCATGGCGCTTCGTCGAGGCCGCGCGGCAGGTCTACATCCTTGCGGATCACTCGCTGGTGGATCTCGACGCCAATCACCGGATCGCGCCGCTGACGTCGGTTGGCGAACTCATCACAGACTCGGGCTCTTTGCCCGCGGACAGACACGCATTTGCCTCGGCCGGCACGCGCGTTGCCATCGCCGATGAGGAGGATCTCGTGGAAAGCGATGCGCCGCCGCTCCGGCACGCCGGCCTCGCCATGAACAGTTGAGCCGGAAAACGACGACAAGGGAGGAGAAACAATGAAACGGACACTTCTTGCAGCCACGGCAATCGGCTTCTCCACCGGTGCCGCTCTCGCGCAGGATCAGGTCACGATCCGGTTCTGGGACAACCAGCAGACCGAGTCAGGCCTCAGCGAATATCAGCGTGCCGCCGTCGAGCGTTTCGAGGCGGAGAACCCCGACATCAATGTCGAGGTGACGACGATCCCTTACCCTGAATATCAGCAGCGCCTTTTGACGGCCGTTCAGGGCGGCAATGCGCCGGATGTGTCAAGCCTCGACCAGATATGGATGGGCGCCTTCGCCGAAGCCGGCGCCGTTGTGCCGCTGGACGAGATGGCAGCCGAAGCGAATGTGTCGGCCGACGCCTTCTTCCCCGGCGCATGGGAGTCCGCCATCTACAAGGACCAGCTCTGGGGCATTCCCTTCAATGTCGACGTCTGGTTCTTCTCCTTCTACAACAAGGCGCTCTTCGAGGAAGCGGGCATCGACCCGCAAAGCACTGTCACCTGGGAAGGATTGCGCGCAGCGGCGGAAGAGCTCACCGGAGACGGGCGCTATGGGATCGGCCTTTTTGCCCATCGCGGCGAGGACACCGTGGTCGTTCTCAATTCCTTCATCTTCTCCAATGGCGGGCGCGTGCTCAACGAGGAAGGTTCCTGCGCATTGACGGAACCGCAAGCCGTCGAGGCTCTGGAATATCTGGCTTCGCTGGCGCCATATGCGCCGCAGGGTATCCTGAATGCCAGTTCCGGCTCGATGCGCGAATTGTTTCTGAACGGCTCGCTCGCCATGGAGTTCTGGCCGGCGCTCGAGCAGCCGACGCTCAAGAACTCCGACCTCGACTGGGACTTCGTCGTCGGCCATGCACCCGAAGGAAAGACGCCCGTTGGGGCCTATGGGGGGTGGAACCTTGCGATCTACGAGTCCTCGCCCAACAAGGAAGCAGCCTGGCGCTTCATCCAATTCATGACGCGCGAGGACGTCAATGGAGACGTGGTCGACCTGATCCCGGCCAATGTCGCCGCTGCCGAGTCCTTCCTTGAGGAAAACCGCGTCGGACCGGACCGCATCATGGAGCACCTGAACAATGCCAAGCCGCGGCCCCTCTCACCACGCTACCTGGAAATCTCCGATATCCAGGTGACGCTGGCGCAGGACATCTATTCCGGCATGGATGCCGCGGAAGCTGCGGAGAAGGCCTGCGGCGCGATCGACGGGCTGAACTAGGGCCTGTCAGAACCGAGTGTTCCGGTACAGATCGACAGCCTTCGGCAGGCGGGCGGTCTGGCGAGGCTGACGAGGACGGCGGAGAATGGGTGGAAAGCCATGTTCTCCGCCTCCCGGTACAGCCCACGCGGCACAACAGGACGCATGAAGCGTTATGACGAAGAACGATCGTTGGCTTGTCTGGCTCTTTCTGGCACCTGCTGTCGTGCTGGTCGCGGTACTGATGTACTATCCAATGCTCGGCACGGTTATCGAGAGCTTCTATTCGACCTCCTTCATCAACCCCGATCCGAAATTCGTGGGGCTGGAGGTCTATCGGCGCATTTTCTCCCAGCAGGAATTCGGCCAGATCGTCGTCAACTCGCTCCTATGGACGATGGGCGTGGTCCTCTTGCAGAACGTGCTCGGCTTCTTCTCGGCGCTTTTGCTCAACCAGCATCTTCCCGGTCAGGGTTTGATGCGCGCACTCGTGCTTCTGCCCTGGGTACTGCCCGGCGTGGTGGCAGCCATCATCTGGCGCTTCATGTATGATCCGCAGCTCGGCCTCATCAATTCCTTCTTGATCTCGCTTGGCGTGTCCGACACCGGTATGGCCTGGCTCGCCGACACTGACACGGCCATGCTGTCGGCCATCGTGGCCGCCGTATGGAAGGGTTTTCCCTTCTCCACAGTGGTCTTTCTAGCCGCCCTTCAGAATGTCGATGAGGAGCAGGTGGAGGCAGCCATTATAGATGGCGCCGGACCTCTCCGCCGGCTGGTGGACATCGTACTGCCATCCATCAGGGAGGTGGCGATGATCAATCTCGTGCTGACCACCATCCTCACGTTCAACTATTTCGATATGATCTGGGTTCTCACGCGTGGTGGGCCGCAAAATGCCACGCACATCTTTCCCACCAAGATCTACGATCTGGGCTTCGGCCAGTTCCGGTTCGGCGATGCGGCGGTCTACGGCGTCTTCTCGATCCTCGTCCTGGTGCTGCTCATCGCGCTCTACTTCGCCATTCAAAGATCCTCCCGCCCCAGGGTGGCCAGGGCATGAGAAGACAAACACCGCGCACGCGCTTCGCGCTCATGGGTTTGCAGACAGGTCTGGCCGTGATCGTCCTGCTGCCCTTTTTCTGGATGATCTCGGTGTCCCTGAAACCGGCGAGCGAGCCGTTCGCCATTCCCGCGCGGCTGTGGCCGGAGGACCCTACGCTCGCCAACTACATTTCCGCCTTCCGGCCGGAATTTCAGGTCTATTTCCTCAATTCCGTGGTGGTGTCGCTGTCGACCGTGGCGATTACGGTCACCCTTGCGCTGCTTGCGGCATATGTCTTCACCCGCGCACAGATGCGCATCGTCGGCATCATCATGCTGCTTGTGATTCTGGCGCAGATGTTCCCGGCGAGCGCCATCATCATTCCCATTTACCGGATGATGCGTGCGGCCGACCTTCTCAATACCTATGCCTCCCTCATCCTCGCCTATGTGACGATCACCCTGCCAGTGGCGATCTGGATGATGCGCGGCTTCCTGGCACGCCTGCCGGTCACGCTGGAAGAGGCGGCAGCAATGGATGGTGCAGGGCCGCTACGAGCCTTCTTCGAGATCGTCCTGCCGCTTTGCAGGCCGGGCATCGTCGCCACCGCCGTTTTCGTGCTCATCGTCACCTGGCAGGAGTTTCTCTTTGCGCTCTCCTTCACCTCCACGCGCGACATGCGGACGCTTCCGGTCGGCATGAACGATTTCATCGGCCAGTACGGCATTCGCTATGGCGAACTCATGGCAAGTTCCGTGCTGATATCGCTTCCCGTGATCGCCGTGTTCCTGTTCCTCCAGCGCCAGTTCGTCGCCGGGCTTACCGCCGGCGCGGTGAAAGGATGATCAAATGACCTCACTTGTTCTCAGGGAAACAATCGAGCCCGGCATAGAAAGGCTCACATTCAACCGGCCGGACAAGATGAACGCCCTGTCCACGCCGTTGGTGCGCGAATTCGAGGGGCATCTCGATGCCATCGCCGCCGATCGCTCCATCCGCGCCGTCATTCTTACGGGCGCGGGCGAGCGCTCATTCGTCGCCGGTGCCGACATCGGCGAATATCGAGGCCGCAAGACCGCGGCCTTCATCGCCTACCAGCAGGAGAGCCGGCGCATTTTCTCCAAGCTCGAAAACCTGCCGCAGGCGACCATCGCCGCGATCCGCGGCTATGCCCTGGGTGGCGGCTTTGAAATCGCGCTTTGCTGCGACATTCTCATCTGCGCCAAGAGCGGCCGCATGGGCTTGCCCGAAGGACTGCTCGGCCTGTCTCCCGGCGGCGGAGGCACGCAGCGGCTGACGCGGGCGGTCGGCAAATATCTTGCCTCCGACATCATGCTTGCGGGCCGGCGCATCACCGGCGAGCGCGCCTTTCAGGTCGGGCTTGCGGCCGAGTGCGTCGAGGACGCAGCACTTTTGGAGACGGCCATCGCTCGGGCGAGGGCGGTGAAGAAGCTGGCGCCCCGCGCCGTCGCCGAGATGAAGGCGCTCATTCGCGGCGCACCAGACACGGCGCTCGAGCCCGGACTTACGGCAGAACAGGGCACGCTCTTTGCCCTCTACGAGACCGACGATGCCCAGGAAGGAATTGATTCCTTTTTGGAAAAGCGTGAACCGCATTTCGAGGGAAAATGATCATGACGCAACAGGATCTCGCCGGACGCGCAGCTTTGGTGACGGGAGCTGCGATGGGGATTGGCAAGGCGAGCGCTGTGGCTCTGGCGCGTGCGGGCGCATCGGTGGTCATCGCCGACGTCGATACCGAGGCTGGTGAGGCAACACGCGCCGGCATCGAGGCCGAAGGCGGCAACGCGATTTTCGTCGAAACCGATGTGACCCGGCTCTCGGATTTTGAAAACGCAGCACGTGCAACCATCGAGGCGTTCGGCAGCATCGACATCCTTGTCAACAACGCGGCACGCGCCCTTGGCGGCGTGGTCGATGAGATCAGTGAGGACGAGTGGAACACCGTCATCAACACCAATCTCACCAGCGTCTGGCGGGGCATGCGCGTCTGCGTGCCGGAAATGCGCAAGCGCGGCGGCGGCGTCATCGTCAACATGTCATCCGTGCAGTCTTTGGCGGGGTTCAAGGGATGGGCCGCCTATGCGGCGGCAAAGGGCGGCATCAATGCGCTTACCCAGCAGGCAGCGATCGATCTTGCGCCCCATAAAATTCGCGTCAATGCGGTGGCGCCGGGAACAATCATGACGCCGCTCAACGAAAAAGTATTCGCCGAGCACCCCGAGCCGGAGAAACTGATCGAGACCTGGAACAATGCCCATCCGATCGGCCGTTTCGGCGAGCCCGAGGAAGTCGCCGAACTCGTCCTGTTCCTCGCCAGCGACCGGTCGTCTTTCATAACCGGCGAAATCATGCGTTGCGACGGCGGCCTTATCGTCAGGGGGGAGTGAGGAATGGAAGAGTTCCACCGCATGGAGGCAGCCGGCGTCTCCGTTACGATCGACCTGCGCGTCGGCCATGTACGCGTCTTCGAGGCGGAGCAGGGTGGGCGAACCGTCCGGCCGCTCCATAGCGCGCCGTGGGTGGAGGACAAGGCGATCATCGGCGACCAGTCCATTCCGCCCAATCTGCGCTTTCTATCCGGCGACTTTTTCTGTGCCCCCTTTGGGGCGAGCGACCTTGAGGAAGCTCCCGACCACGGCTGGACGGCCAACAGCGCCTGGCATCACGTCGGAACCGAGCGCGAGGGCGATGCGGTCACGGCGCGTTTCACGCTCACCCGCAGCATCCTCGGCGCGCAGGTGGAAAAACGCTTCACTTTGCGCGATGGCCATCCCTTCCTCTATGAGGAGCACATCTTTACCGGCGGAACGGGCCGGATTCCCGTCGCAAACCACGCCATGACGCGTTTCGGCCCGTCCGGCGGTCGGCTGTCCTTTTCACCCAAGGCATGGGGTGAAACACCTGCCATGCCGCTTGAGCCGGACCCTGCGCAGGGCCGCTCCGCGCTTCGTTACCCGGCGCGGTTCACTGACCTCTCGTCCGTACCCCTTGCCTCCGGCGGCAAGGTCGACATCCGCGACTATCCGCCGGCCGAGCGTCACGAAGATTTCGTCATGCTGGTCGAGGCGCCGGAATCGTTACTTGGCTGGACGGCGGCGCTACGCCGCGACGAAAGCGAAATCTTCCTGAGCCTGAAGAATCCGGCGGAGCTGCCCGTCACCATGTTGTGGTTTTCCAATGGAGGCAGGGACTATGCGCCCTGGAACGGACGCCATATCGGTGTGCTCGGCATCGAGGAAGGCCGCACGCTCGATCTGGCCGGCCATCGCGCCTCGATTGCACCCAATCGGCTGTCCGATGCAGGCATCCCCACCGCGCTCGACCTCGATCCGGCCGCCAGTGTCGCCGTGCGCAACATCATCGGCGGCGTTGCAGCGCCGGATGGCTGGGAAGCGGTCGAGCGCATCGAAACCGCAGGAGACCACCTGACAATCGTGGCTGACGGCGCAGGGGTGCTTGACGTGCCCTGCGACACGAATTTCCTGAGAGGCTGATTTGGCGACGGTATCACTATCGAATGTCACGAAGAAGTGGGGCAGCTTCATCGCCGTCGACGATCTGTCGCTGGAGATTGCCGATCGCGAGTTCCTTGTCCTGCTCGGCCCTTCGGGCTGTGGCAAGACGACCACGATGCGCATTATCGCGGGACTGGAAGATCCCACCACGGGCCATATTCTCATCGATGGAAAGCAGGTGAACGACCTGCCCGCACGGGACCGCGATCTGGCCATGGTGTTCCAGAATTACGGTCTTTATCCGCACATGTCCGTCGCACAGAACATCGGCTATCCGCTCAAAGTTCGCCGGGTGCGCCGCGATGAGCGCGAGGAGCGGGTTCGGGCGGCGGCCAGCAAGGTAGAGCTCGACGAGCTTCTGCATCGCAGGCCCTCCGAGCTTTCCGGCGGCCAGCGCCAACGCGTGGCGCTGGCTCGCGCCATTGTGCGGACGCCGCGGCTCTTTCTCATGGACGAGCCGCTATCCAACCTCGATGCAAAGCTCAGAACCGTCATGCGCGGCCAGCTCAAGCATCTGCAGCATGAACTCGCCATCACCACCATCTATGTCACCCATGACCAGGTGGAGGCCATGACGCTCGCCGATCGCATCGTCATTCTCGACAAGGGCCGCATCCAGCAGATGGGGACGCCGGCGGAGATCTACGCCCGGCCGTCGAACGTTTTCGTCGCCGGGTTCATCGGCTCGCCGCCCATGAACCTTCTGGCCGGCATGGTGGAAGACGGAACCTTCATCCATTCGCATGGCCGGCTGAAAGGAGTTCCGGGAAAGGGCGGGGCGATCCTCGGCCAGCGCCCGGAGGACCTGTCACTTGTGGATCCAGACGGCGCCGATTTTGCCGGACCGGTCTTCTCGTCGGAATTGCTTGGCGACTGCACGCTTATCAATGTCGGATTGGGTGGCGAGATGGTCACGGTGAAAGCGGGCCCTCAGTCCGGCCGCCCCGTCGGGGAGACGGTCGGCATACGCTTCGACCGCCAGAAACTGCATATCTTCAATGCTCATAGCGGCGAACGGATAAAGGAGAGGGAGCGAGCCTGATGGAAAACTATCGCTTCGCCACGGCCGAAAACACCGTCTTGCCGCTTTCGGCGGCACACGTTTTCTTCGACGGCACCTTCTCAGAACCTCGTCTGCAGCATCCCGAATGCGTGGCCGTCGGTCCGGACGGGCACATCTGGTGCGGCAGCGAAAACGGCGAAATCCTGCGCATCGACCCTCAAGGCGAGCGCATCGAGCGCGTCGCCTCGACCGGCGGCTTCACGCTGGGACTTGCCTTTCATGGCGATAAGACGCTCTTTGCGTGCGATCAGAGGCATGCGGCAGTCTTCCGGCTCGACCTGAAAACCCGCAATCTCGACCGGTTCACCGGCGCAGGCATCCGCATCCCCAATTATCCGGCAGTGGATGCCGCGCGCGGACGCCTGCTCGTTTCCGATTCCCACGCCTTCGGCGAGCCTGGCCCCGGGATCTGGGCCTACGATCTTGCGACCGGCGCTGGCGAATTGTGGTACGATCGACCTCTCAACTTCGCCAACGGCATTGCTCTCGCTCCTGCCGGCGATGCGTTGTTCGTCTGCGAGACCTTCTCGCGCACGGTATCGCGCATTCCGATTGCTGATGACGGCACAGCCGGCGAAGCCCAGCCCTACGCGGTAAACCTGCCGGGCCTGCCGGACGGCCTCGCCTTCGATGATGCAGGGGCGCTTTTCGTCGGCTGCTACGAGCCCTCGCGAATCCTGCGCATTCCACCCGGCGGTGGCGAGGCGGAGGTCTACATCGAGGACCCGACGGCGCATCTTTTCGCTCATCCTACCAACATCGCGTTCGACGGTGGCGCGCTCTACAGCGCCAATCTCGGACGCTGGCACATCACCCGCATAAAAACCGATACCACAGGCCGGCCGCTCCACCAGCGACATGCCTGAGGACAGGAGTAACGACATGACACTTTCCAAAGCTTTGGCGGACGTCACTGTCCTTGATTTCAGCCATCTCCTGCAGGGACCGTTCTGCACGCAGCTCCTGGCCGACATGGGCGCCAACATCATCAAGGTGGAGCGCCCGGGCGTGGGCGATCTTTTTCGCACCATGACGTTCAACAACAAATGGGTCGGCCCCGGCCGGGAGAGCCCGAATTTTCTTGCATGGAACCGCAACAAGCGGTCGCTCGCCCTGGACCTCAAGGCGCCGGAAGCCAGGGAAATTCTCCTCAAAGTCGCCGAAAAGGTCGATGTGGTGGTGCAAAATTTCCGGCCGGGCGTCATGGCGCGCCTTGGCTTCGGCTACGAAGATTTCGCGCGCATCAATCCGCGCATCATCTATTGCACGGGATCGGGATACGGCATCAGCGGGCCCTATGTCTCGCGCCCGGGCCAGGACATGCTGATCCAGGGCCTGACCGGGATTGCCGCGGCCACAGGCCGCGGGGATGGCCCGCCGGTGCCGGTCGGCGCGGGCTTCTCCGACCAGATCGGCGCCATGAACATGGTCTATGGCATACTCACCGCGCTCTATTGGCGTGAGCGCTCGGGGCGCGGTCAGGAGATCAATGTCGATCTCTTATCGGGCATGCTGGCGCATCAGGGCCAGGAAATGCTGATGGCGATGAACTTCGGCGAGGACTTCGAGCGCCCCAATTCCGGCATCGGCCATCCCGGTATGGAAGCCCCCTTCGGTGTGTACCCCACCAGTGACGGATGGGTGACCATCGCCATGAGCCCTTTCAAAAAGCTCGTGGGCGTCCTCGGTGATGACAGTCTGCTTGAATATGACGACCCGAAGCGTCTCTTCGACGAGCGGGACGAAATATGGGAGAAGATCGCCGCCCTGACAAAAACCTGGACGATGAAAGACCTGATGGAAGCGATGCTGGCTGTCGACATCTGGTGCGGCGAAATCAAGACGCATCTGCAAGCCGCCAGCGATCCGCAGGTCCAGCACCTGGACGCGATCACCAGTTACGAACACCCCACGGCAGGCACCGTCAAGGTTGTCGCTCCCGCCGTGAAGATGAGTGAGACCCCGGCGGAGATCACACGGCCCGCTCCACGCGTTGGCGAACATTCGCGCGAGCTTCTTGCGGAGTTCGGCTGGTCCAGCGCGGAAATCGATGCGTTTTTCGAGCGAGGCGTTGCCGCTGAACCGGAGGATGCCTGAAGGATAGATCCGCGACCTTCGGCAGAATGCTTTCGCGTCGCCGACGCGGGACTTCGGGAATTCAAGGGAGAGAGGCGTCACGTGAACTCACAACGCACAATCCTGCGCGGCATGACCTGGGATCACCCGCGCGGCTATGATCCGCTGGTTGCCTGTTCTGCGCTCTGGAGGGAGAAAACGGGCGTAGAGGTGGTGTGGGAGAAGCGCTCGTTGCAGGGCTTTGAATCTCACCCCGTTGAGGACCTTGCCGCGCGCTATGACCTTATCGTGATCGACCATCCGCATGTGGGTGAAATCACTCACCACAATTGCCTGTTGCCGCTCGATGAACCGGAGCGCCGAGACGATCTTGCCGCCATCGCTCGAGCTTCCGTCGGGTATTCTTTCGAAAGCTACCGCTGGAATGAGCATCAATGGGCTCTGCCGGTAGACGCGGCCACACAGGTCCAGGCCTGGAGACCTGACAGGCTTGCAAAGCCGCTCGCGACGTTCGATGAGGTAATGCCCCACGCGCGTGCCGGTGAGATCGCACTTCCATTGCGCTCGCCTCACACGCTGATGGTCTACATGTCCATCGCGGGTGGGCTCGGGGCCGACATGAATGCCACCGGCGATGGCATGCTCTTCCCACTTGAAGCAGGCAGGCAAGCCTTCGCCCTCATGCTGGATCTGTTCGCCCATCTTGACCCGGTGATGCTCGAAAGCGATCCGATATCATGCCTGGAAATGTTGTCTGAACCCGGCACCCGCTTTGCTGCAATTCCCTGGACTTACGGATACGCCAACTACAGCCTCGCTGGTTTCCGTCCGCGGCGTGTGCTCTTTGCTGATACTCCGGATATTGGCGATTACGGACCACGTGGCACCGTTCTTGGAGGCACCGGAATTGCTGTTTCGGCCAGGACGCCTCACCCGAGAGAAGCCGCCGATTTCGCTTACTGGATAGCATCGGGAGACGTGCAGAAAGGCATTTATGCCGATGCCGGGGGGCAGCCGGCGCACGCGGCTGCCTGGGAAGATGACGCCGTTAACGCGCGCTTTGCCGGATTCTTCCGGGGCACGCGCCGCACAATCGATCTTGCCGCGCTGCGGCCCCGTCATCACGGCTACATGGCTTTTCAGGTGGAAGCAGCTGAGCTGATAGCAGGCGGACTAACGACGAGAAAAAAGCCTGCGCACCTTGCGCGGGAGATTAACGCATTGTTCGCGAGCAGCTTTTCTAGGGAATAGGTTAGTTTGCAGCGTTTGGTCCGCTGCATCGCAGGTCCTGCACTGCGTTACGAGTTCCACGTTGGCCGCCTCGAAGCGGCAGCGCATGGAGGAAGACCAGAGAACCGGCGACGGGGCCGCCGGCACTCCGGTCAACCCCGCCTTGCCTGATCAGGCGCCGAATGCGCCGTCGATCGTGTGCATTGCCCCTGTCACGAATCCGGCTTCCGGCCCCGCCAGCCACGCCACCATGCCGGCCACCTCTTCAGGCTGCCCATGACGTTTGATGGCCATGAAACTGTGCATCAGATCTTTGTTGGGGCCGTCGGCGGGGTTCGCGTCGGTGTCGATCGGCCCCGGCTGAACCACATTGATCGTGATCCCGCGCGGCCCAAAATCGCGCGCCAGTCCGCGCGCCATTCCCTGGAGGGCGGACTTGCTTAGCGCGTAGATTGCACCGCCCGCGAAAGGCATGCGGTCCCCGTTCACGGAGCCGATCACGATAATCCGCCCGCCTTCCGGCATCTGCCGCGCCGCTTCCACAGCGGCATGATAGGGTGCGTGGACATTGATCCGGACGAGCCGGTCAACTTCGTCCGGGTCCAATTCCAGTGCATCGCCGAACAAACCTATTCCAGCATTCACCACGAGACGGTCGAGCGGACCGCTTTCGCGCACTCGCGCAATCACTGCATCACGGTCCGCGCTGTCCGTCAGGACTGCCGTGCTCCCCGTCTCGGCCGCCAACCGCTCTGCCGCCTCGCGGGACCCGGCATAGGTAAAGGTTACACCCGCACCCTCGGCCGCCAAACGCCTTACGATCGCTGCACCGATGCCTCGGCTACCACCGAGCACCAGAACGGACTTACCTTCAAATGTGGCCATCGGGCCCTCCTTGCGATCAAATGTAGTATGCGCTACATAAATGGATAAGAGCTTCTGTCAAGACATTTTGTAATTATGACTACAAAAAACACTCGTGCGCGGGGTCGCCCCCGCCGCTTCGATCCCGATCAGGCAGTCGCGACCGCACAGCGCCTGTTTCGCGCGCATGGCTACGACGCGGTCAGCGTTGCCGACGTCACGGACATTCTTGGCATCAATCCGCCGAGTTTTTACGCCGCCTTCGGGAGCAAGGCCGGCCTCTACACACGCGTTCTGGACCGGTACGCCAGCACCGACGCGATCCCGCTCGCAGACCTCCTGCGCGCGGATCGTCCTGTTGCCGAATCGCTTGCTGCCGTGCTGGAGGACGCAGCGCGCCGCTATGCTGCCGATCCCGCGGCTGCCGGTTGTCTCGTGCTGGAGGGTACCCGCTGCAATGATAGTGGGGCCCGTGAGGCCGCCTGCGCCTTCCACGTCGCTGCCGAAGACGCGATCCGCCGCTATATCGCTGCACGCCATCCGGAAGAGGCCGAGCGACTGACGGATTTCATCAGCACCACCATGGTGGGCCTCTCAGCCAAGGCCCGCAACGGTCACGGGCTTGATCGGCTCCTTGCCACGGCCCACCTGGCCAGCCTGGCCATCGCCAAGACGCTTTCTGTCGGGTGACTGGTCGTGAATCAGCCGATGGCGGGCAGGTTCAGCCTGTGTCGCCGCGCCCAATCCCTGGCGATGTCATAACCCGCATCCGCGTGGCGCATCACGCCCGTGGCCGGATCGTTCCACAGGACACGTTCCAGCCGCCTTGCGGCATCATCGGTGCCATCGGCCACGATCACCATGCCGGCGTGCTGCGAAAAACCCATGCCGACGCCGCCACCGTGATGCAACGACACCCAGGTCGCACCTGATGCGGTGTTGAGCAGAGCGTTAAGAAGCGGCCAATCGGAAACCGCATCCGAACCGTCCTTCATGGCTTCGGTCTCACGGTTGGGTGAAGCGACCGAGCCGGAATCGAGATGGTCGCGTCCTATGACAACAGGCGCCTCAAGCTCTCCATTGCGGACCATCTCGTTGAACGCCAATCCCGCCTTGTGCCGTTCACCCAGCCCGATCCAGCAGATACGGGCGGGCAGGCCCTGGAAGGCGATCCGCTCTCGGGCCATGTCCAGCCAGTTGTGAAGGTGCTCGTTCTCGGGGAACAGTTCCTTCATTTTCGCATCGGTCTTGTAGATGTCCTCGGGGTTGCCGGAGAGTGCGCACCAGCGGAAGGGTCCTACACCGCGGCAGAACAATGGGCGGATGTAGGCGGGCACGAATCCGGGAAACGCGAAAGCGTTTTCAAGCCCCTCTTCCTTGGCCACCTGCCGGATGTTGTTGCCATAATCGAGGGTCGGAACGCCACGATTCCAGAACTCCACCATTGCGGCGACCTGTTCGCGCATCGATGCGCGGGCCGCTGCCTCGACTGCCTTGGGATCGGTTTCCCGCTTGTCACGCCATTCGGCGAGCGACCAGCCTCCAGGCAGGTAACCGTTGATCGGATCATGTGCCGAGGTCTGGTCGGTAACGATATCGGGGCGCACGCCACGCCGGACGAGTTCGGGAAAGATTTCCGCGGCATTGCCGAGGAGGCCCACAGACTTCGCTTCGCCCGCGGCAGTCCAGCGCTCGATCAGTTCGAGCGCCTCATCGAGCGTTTCTGCCTTTTCATCGAGGTAACGGGTGCGGAGGCGGAAATCGATGCGGGTGGGATCGCACTCGACCGCGAGGCAGCACGCTCCGGCCATGACCGCCGCCAAAGGCTGCGCTCCGCCCATGCCGCCCAAGCCGGCAGTCAGGATCCATTTGCCTTTCAGGTTGCCACCATAGTGCTGGCGTCCCGCCTCGGCGAAGGTTTCATACGTTCCCTGCACGATCCCCTGCGTGCCGATATATATCCACGAACCGGCCGTCATCTGGCCGTACATCATCAGGCCCTTGCGATCGAGTTCGTGGAAATGGTCCCAATTGGCCCAATGGGGCACGATGTTGGAATTGGCGATCAATACCCGCGGTGCATCGGCATGGGTCCTGAAGACGCCGACCGGCTTGCCCGACTGCACCAGCAGCGTCTCATCTGCTTCCAGTGATTTGAGGCTTTCCACAATCGTGTCGAAATCCCGCCAGGTGCGCGCGGCGCGGCCGATACCGCCATAGACAACAAGCTCATGCGGATTTTCGGCAACGTCCGGATGCAAATTGTTCATGAGCATGCGCATGGCCGCTTCCGTCAGCCATGATTTTGCTGAAAGCTCGGTGCCCGTCGCGGGATAGACATCGCGTGCGTTTCGGCGGGTGTGGGGCATCGTTCAAGTCTCCGTAAGAGCGAGAGAAGGCCCGGCAATAGCGGCCAGTGTTTCGAGAATTTGCTTGAGATGGATACGCAAGGGGGCCGCTTTTTCGGGGCTGTATGCGAAGGGAGCGCTTTCCGTTTTCAGATGGGAGGATTGAGCCAGTTCCATCTGGATCGCGTGGATGTTTTCGTGCGGACGTCCATAGTGACGGGTGGTCCATCCCCCCTTGAAGCGGCCGTTGAGGACGGACGTGTATCCTGTCGCCGAAGCACAGATGCGCGCGACGGCCGTCTCCATTTCCGGAGCGCAGGTCGATCCGCCATTTGTCCCGATATTGAAATCGGGCAGCGTCCCATCGAACAGAAACGGTATCTGGGAGCGAATCGAATGGCAGTCATAAAGAATCGAAACGCCGTGCACGCGGCGTACTCTCTCCAGCTCCTGCTCGATTGCCGCATGATACGGGCGGTGGAAGTCTGCCAGACGCCTGCCGATTTCTTCTGCGTCAGGCTCCTGGCCTTCCTTGTAAATCGGCTGTCCGTCGAAATCCGTTACAGGACAGAGTCCCGTCGTATTCTGGCCCGGATACAGGCTGTGCCCATCCGGATCCCGGTTGGCATCGATGACGTAGCGATGAAAGTTCGCGCGAACGACCGTCGCGTCGGGCACAAGCCCGTCATACAGGCGTTCTATATGCCAATCGGTGTCGGCGAGTTCGCGGCCGCGCGCATTCAGCCTGTCCATCGCGTCCTGCGGCAGCCATGTGCCCGTATGAGGCATGGCAAGCACGAGACAGCCAGTACCGCGTGAAACGGAAAACGGTTCCATCAGGCAGTCTCCAATACTAGGTGACCCTTCAGTCCCGCCGCTTCGGTAATGGCCCCAGCGCCTATCAATGTAGCCGCACGAATGAGATCGTCGGCCAGATAGCGATCTTCCTCGACCGGTGCACAGTCCTGACGCAACCGCGCAATAGCCGCCTCAAGCGGCTTGCTGGAACGGAAGCTGGCGCGGAATTCGACACCCTGGGCGGCGCAGAGCATTTCGATGCCAAGGATCTGGCCAAGATTCGCATTCATGCGCATGAGCCGACGCGCGCCATGGGCAGCCATGGAAACGTGGTCTTCCTGGTTGGCGCTGGTGGGCGTTGAGTCGGTCGAGCAGGGATTGGCGAGGTGCTTGTTCTCGCTCATCAAGGCGGCCGACGTGACCTCCGCGATCATATAGCCCGAGTTGAGCCCCGGATCGGGGGTCAGAAACGGCGGCAAGTCGAACGAGAGTGTCGGGTCGACCATAAGCGCGACGCGCCGCTGCGAGATGCTGCCGATTTCGGCAATGGCCAGCGCGATCTGATCAGCAGCGAACGCCACGGGCTCGGCATGGAAATTACCGCCTGAAACAATGGTCCCCGTCGAGGTCAATACCAGCGGGTTGTCAGTGACCGCATTGGCTTCGATTTCCAGTGTACGAGCGGCCTGGCGGAGCAGGTCGACGGCGGCTCCCGTCACTTGAGGTTGGCACCTTATGCAATACGGATCCTGAACGCGCTTGTCGCCTTCGAGATGGCTTTCCCGAATGGCCGATCCTGCCATGAGGTAACGCAAGGCCGCCGCGACTTCGATCTGGCCACGATGACCGCGCAAGGCGTGGATCTCTTCCTCGAACGGCGCGGTCGACCCCATGATCGCGTCGGTCGACAGCGCACCGGCGACCAGCGCAGCGCGTGCGTTCGTCCAGGCTTCGAACAGACCGGCAAGCGCAAAGGCAGTGGAGAACTGCGTGCCATTGATGAGAGCCAGCCCCTCTTTGGGGCCGAGGACGAGCGGCTCAAGCCCGGCTGCGTCCAACGCCTCGGCGGCCGGCATGATCCGGCCATCGAACTCCACCTTCCCTTCGCCGATCAAGGCTGCGGTCATATGGGCCAGCGGAGCAAGATCGCCCGATGCGCCGACGGACCCTTGTGCGGGGATGACGGGCAGGATGCCTTTTGTGAAGAAGGCTTCGATCTGGGTAATGATCTGCCACCGTACGCCGGATGCGCCACGTCCCAATGACAAAAGCTTGAGCGCCATCATCAGCCGGACCACGGCTGCCGGCATCGGTTCACCCACACCGCAGCAATGGGAGAGGATCAGGTTACGCTGTAGCCGCGCCGTGTCCTCAGGCGCAATGCGAACGCTGGCCAGCTTTCCAAAGCCGGTATTGACGCCATAAACTGCTGCTTCTCCTGCCGCGGCTGCGGCCACCCGTTCGGCGGCGGCTTCCACGGCTGGCTGGAACGCGCGGTCAAGCTGCACGATGCAGTCGGAACGGTAGATATCTTCGAGTTGCGACAACGTTGCCGCGCCGGGAGTGATGATCATGGCAGAATAGCTCCGGCAAAAATACGACGGTGCAGGGGATTGAACCCGATCCGATAGGCCAGTTCGGCGGGCTGGGCAGCATCCCAGATGGCAAGGTCAGCCCGGAAACCCGCGCCGATCATGCCAACATCTGTGAGGCCCAATGCACGGGCGGCATTGCGCGTCGTGCCGGCCAACGTCTCTTCTGGCGTCAACCTGAACAGGGTTGAAGCCATGTTCATGGCAAGCAGCAAAGACGTCAGCGGTGATGATCCGGGATTGCAGTCCGTGGCGACGGCGATCGGCACGCCGGCAGCGCGCAGCAGATCGACTGGAGGAGACCGGGTTTCGCGCAGCGTGTAAAAAGCACCGGGCAACAACACGGCGACCGTGCCTGCCGCCGCCATTGCGGCCACGCCATCGGCATCGACATATTCGAGGTGATCGGCCGATAGGCCCCTGTACCGCGCTGCAAGCGCCGCGCCACCAAGATTGGACAACTGCTCGGCATGGAGCTTGACAGGCAAACCAAGTGCTCGCGCCCTGTCGAACACACGCTCGATCTGCGCCGGGGAGAATGCAATGCCTTCGCAGAAACCATCGACCGCATCGGCCAACCCTTCTGCGTGGGCGGCATCGAGGCCGGGCAGCACAACCTCATCGAGATACGTATCCGGTCTGCCCTTATATTCCGGCGGCACCGCATGAGCCGCGAGATAGCTCGTCCGCACACGAACCGGTCGTTCCCTTCCGATCTGCCGGGCCACCCTCAGCATCTTGAGTTCGTCGGCGACGGTCAGGCCATAGCCCGATTTGATTTCGATGCTGGTCACGCCGATCTTGCGCTTGCCGCGGTATCCTCGGTCGCAGATCGCCATGGTCGGCCTTTGCCCCACGATGCTTTCGACTTGAGACAGAACCGCAGGCAGCGTGTGACCGTCGAAAGGATTGTCCTGGAAGGACAGGGCACCGACGATGATGCCGCTGGTCTTGGTCACGGTCACGGATGCCTTGGCGCCGAACTCGTATTTCTTGTGGGCTTTGCCTTTGCTGATGCAGGACACGCCTGGTTCGTGGAGGCTGTAAATCTTGCCCGTGTCGGATCGCTGCTGGCGCTGCACGCGATCGTAAAGGTCCAAGGCTTGCTGATGGATGGCCAGCGCTTCCGGGGAAAGCTTGCGTTTCAGCTCGCGAACCAGAATACCGGCGATGGTCCGCAAGCGCCTGACAGCTCGCAGAGATTCGCCCTGACTGCGACCTTTTGATTTGAAGCGGATGGTCCGCAGAAGCGACTTGATTTCGCGCTGGTAGCTGCGCCGGAGTTTGACGTCTTCCAGCTTGGCCATGGT
>JAJUHJ010000060.1 GCA_029279965.1 Phyllobacteriaceae bacterium | reverse complement strand
CTCATTGTCCGGGGTGAGCCATTCGACGGCGCCTGCCATGAAATCCGCCACCACCGCGTCGAGCGGTACGCCCGACCCTGTGATCAGGATGCCCGTCTGGCCGGTGGCGCGAAAGGTCGCGTTGATGTTCCGCGCGCGCATTTCCCGCTCCATCGCAAGCGCGGTATACATCTTGCCTACCGAACAGTCTGTGCCCACGGCCAGACAGCGCTTGCCCGAACGCTTTTTGCCATCGGCAATCGGATACTCGTGCTGGGGCACGCGCACATCGTAGAGCATAGTTCCCGCGCGCGCTGCCGCCTCTGCCAAGGCGGGCTGGGCCGTCAGGCGATTGTGCAGTCCGGACGCGATGTCCATGCCGGCGTCTGCAGCGGCAATCAGGGTTTCGAGCCACTTCGGAGAAATGACACCGCCGCGATTGGCTGCGCCGATGACCAGCGTTTGTGCGCCGGCCGCACGGGCCTCTGCGACCGTCATGTCGGGCAGGCCGAGGTCGGCTTTGCAACCTTCAAGCCGCAACTGGCCCAGACACGAGTCCGGGCGCCAGTCTCTGATGCCCTGCGCCACCTTGGCGGCAAGTACGTCCGGCGCGTCGCCGAGGAAGAGCAGGTAAGGCGTTTTCAGCATGCGCGTTTCCCTCATGCGGCGTATCTTGCGTTCCGAAAACGGAGTTTTCGGTTTTCTGACGATGCGCTAGATTATCAAGAGGCGATTGCTGGCGTGACGACAGCCGTCTGTCAAGAATGAGCTGCATCGGACGCGGGAGAGCAAGCTGATCGGCAAGATTGTCCTCTACCTCTTCAACTCCGAGCGCTGCACCCGTTCCTGCATGAGCGGCCGACGGACGTTGATCAAGTCGGCCTGTCCGGTTAACCATGCGTTAGGCATGATGCGGGGGCCGTTGTGGAGACAATAAAAAATGCGATCAAGAGCGCTCTGGAGAGGGGCGATGCGCGAGACAGGGGGTTTCGTGAGAAGGTCTATCGCCAGGCTTTCGCAGCCCTCGACCGTTCGCTTCAGGCGCGCTCCGATCTGACTGCGGAAGACACGCAGCGTCGGCGCGATCAGGTAAAGGCCGCGATCGTCGACATCGAACGCGGATACCTGGAAGGACGGACGGCGCCGCAACCAGCCGAGCCTGCCGTACCGCGCCAGCCGGCGCCTGCGGTGGAACCGGTTGCATCCAGCGCAGAGAGCATTTCCATGCCGCGCATCGAGCGTGGCGATCGGATCGATATTCCAAATGGCTCGCATGACCGGTCCTATCGGGCTGAGAAGCAGAGTGCGCAGCTTCTCGAAGGAAAAAAGCGGCGCGGTACCTTTGTCGGGCCTCTTATCATCGGAGTGATCGCCGTCGCGGGCATCGGTGCATGGTTGGCATTTGGCGGCTCGCTGCCATCACCGGTCGAGCAAAATGTGGGCGCGCCGGGGCAGAGCAGCACGGACCAGGAGTGGATTACCGTTTTCTCCCCCGACAATCCGACCTCGGTGCGTGCCCCGGCGGGAACGAGTGCCGAGGTGATGACCGGTGAGGAAGACGGATTTTTGCGAATTACCGCCGAGGCCGCCGATGCAGCGGTTTCATTCGATGTGGGTCAGGGCATTCTGGAACGCATAGCGGGCAACCGCGCGACGTTCAGCCTCGCCGCAAGGTCCGAAGAGGATCAGGAAACGCAGATCTCCATTTCGTGCGACTTCGGCGCGCTCGGCAATTGCGGCCGCTCGCGCTATGTGGTCGGCGCTTCCCGGACGGAGTATCTCTTTGAAGTCGAGTTGTCCGACCAGCAACCTTCCGGCGGCGGGACTATTGCCATCAGACCGGATGTCGAGGGGCAGGGGCGAGCACTCGATGTGTTCTCCCTTCGCGTAACGGCAACGGACTGACCGCTGCCAGTCTCGAATTTCCTCGCACGCGCAGAGGAGCCCATGAGGGAAGACAAGCTGTGCGCCTGATTGGCAGCATACGTGAGTTCCCAAGCTGCATGTGGCTCACCGTGCGGGATGAAAGCATGAGGCGATGCGATAAAGCCCGGCCGTGAAGCCCTTCGCGTGCCAAATGGTGGTGATCTGCCGGAAAAGTCCATTCATTCCCAGAGAGCGCTTTCCAACATGTCTGGCCACTCGCATGCCACGATCCAAGCCCCCATATGGGCAGGAACCTGATTAGCAAACGGAGCGGCAGCATGATCCCCTTTTCCGTCCTGGACCTTGCACCCATCGCCGAGGGAGCAGCGACATCCGACGCCCTTGTCAACACACTCGATCTCGCACGACATGCGGAGGAATGGGGATACAAGCGTTTCTGGCTGGCGGAACATCACAACATGCCTGGCATTGCCAGTGCCGCAACCGCGGTTCTGATTGCGCATGTCGCAGCCGGCACGAAGCGCATTCGTGTGGGCGCGGGTGGCATCATGCTTCCCAATCACGCTCCTCTCATGGTGGCTGAACAGTTTGGAACGCTCGCAACGCTCCATCCCGATCGCATCGACCTCGGTCTCGGGCGGGCGCCCGGCACCGATATGGCGACCGCGCGGGCGCTGCGTCGCGGGTTGGATCAGGGTGAGGGTTTCCCGCGCGATGTAATGGAGATTCTCGCCTATTTCGACGATCCCCAGCCGGGCCAGGCGGTGCGTGCGATACCGGGCGTGGCAACGCATGTGCCGGTCTGGATCCTGGGCTCGAGCCTTTATGGCGCGCAGCTTGCCGCGCAACTCGGCTTGCCTTACGCCTTCGCTTCGCACTTCGCGCCTGCCGCGCTCGACGATGCGCTTTCGGTTTACCGCCAGACGTTCCGCCCATCGCGTTATCTGGAGCGGCCGTATTTCATGCTCGCGCTGAATGTCTTTGCCGCCGATACGGACGAGGAGGGAGAACTGCTCAAGACATCCATGCAGCAGGCTTTCATCAAGCTGCGCACCGGGGCGGCCGGGCCTTTGCCAAAACCCGTGAGGAACCTTGCGGATCAAGTGGATCCCGGCATGATGGCCGCGGTGAACCAGGCGCTTTCCTGCTCGGCGTCGGGCTCGCCCGAGACGGTGCGGCAGGCGCTCGCCGGGTTCATTTCGCGCTATCAGCCGGATGAGGTGATCCTGACCGGCCAGATTCACGATCATCGGGCTCGGTTGAAATCTTTCGAAATCGCCGCCGATCTTTTCCGGTCTGGGAAGTTGGAAAACACATAAATGGCAGCCCATGGTCCGCCCGGAGGGATCTCCTTATCGCCGCCGGCGGACCAGCCTGTCTCCAGGCCGAGATCTGTGTCGCCGAGATGGACCGTCCTTTTCGAATCTCATGCAGAACGATCGCCTCACGCACTTCGTGGGCCGCCACCTTCCGTCTGATCCTGGCAAAGAGATAGTATATTGAGGGCGCACGCTGCCGTCCGGCGCGGACATAAATCCGATTTCCTTCGTGTGTCGGCTACTCGCAGGCCGAATCGCCACTTTGTTGCCAAGCTACCTCCAACTTGACGCCCCATTGATTCGCAAGAACCCGCTGCAAAGAACAACGCAAAAAGACAGTCAGCAGGGGTTGGGCAATGATCCGATCATTCGCGAGTGTTACGCTCGTCACGGGCGCTTTATGTGCCTTTAATGCCATCTTTACGGCCTCGGCCGGCGCAGTGCCGGTGCCGCAATCACGCTCAGAAGCTGCGCCGCGCTATCTGAGCTACAATAAGGAAATCGAATGTCTGTCGAATGCGATTTATTTCGAAGCGAGAGGCGAATCCGAGGCGGGCCAGAGAGCCGTCGCACGGGTTGTGCTCAACCGCGTAAAAAGTAAGTTCTATCCCGACAGCATTTGCGGGGTTGTCTATCAGAACGACCACATGAAGAACGCCTGCCAGTTCTCCTTCGCCTGTGACGGAAAACCGGACCGGATCAAAAATCTCAAAGCATTTGAGATCGCAGAGGCGATCGCCAAGCAAGTTTTCAGATGCGAGGACACCCGGTGCGGGAAGGGACCGCTGGGACGCTCAACGCACTATCACGCGGATTATGTGAGTCCGGGATGGGCAAGAAAGTTGGAGCGAACCGGCCAGGTCGGCAGGCACATCTTCTATTATACCGCGACGATGTAGCCCTTGCCACGCCCTATAGCGTGCCGCCCCTGTTCCAGCCGCGGCCTCTCTCGCCGAACAATTCGTAGCCCTCTGCGGTCACCGCCACCGTATCTTCCAGCTTGATGAAGCCGCGGGCGGGATGAAGCATGGTTGTCTCAACCGAGATAACCATGCCCGATTCGAGTGGCCGGGTGGCATCGACACCCTCATAGGTCACGGGATGGTTTGTTACGAGGAAGGGCACTTCATGGGTGATGAGCCCCATGCCGTGGGCGAAGAAGTCCATGTGATCGGAATGCGCCGAAGACTTTAGCGCCTTCTCGCCTGCGGCAATGACATCGCCGCCCATCGTGCCGGCTTTCACGCGTGAAAAGGCAGCCTGCTGGATGGTCTCCACTTCCGTAAGCAGGTCTGTAAGCTCCTGGTCCGGCTCGCCCAGCACGCCCATTCTGCACAAATCACCGATATAGCCATGGTAATTGCCGCCTGAATCGATAGACAACACCTCTCCGGCCTTCCATGGCTGGGATGAGGCGGCGCGATTGCGGCTCGGCCCGAGCGTCAGCAGGCAATATTCGAATGTGAGGCCGCGACGGGTTTCCTCCTGGCGCAGCTTTTCGATGATTTCGGTTTTGGTCGTGCCTTCCTGCGCCCAGGCAATCGTTGCCAGCATGGAATCGGTAATGTGTTCGGAGGCTGATTTCAGCGTCTCCAGCTCGTGCGCGCTTTTGATCGCGCGCATGCGCTCCATGGCTGCCGTGGCGTCCACGAATGTCGCGCCTTCGAGGCGGTTCGTCAAAAGCCGGTATGCGTCGATCGGCAGGAAGGACGGTTCGATTCCGATACGGGCACCGGCTTTGCCGATCTTGTGCAGGTGTTCGGCGGCTATCGCTGCCGCGTCCAGCGTTCCCCAGCACTCGGGGTGGAAGGCAGGCGTCCAGAATGGCCGGTTCTCGTGCTCTCCGCCCTCCATACGATTGGCCACATAGGCGGCATGCTCGGGCCGGCCTTTCTCGTAGACGACAACCGGCAGGTAGCGGCTGTGGCCGATCGCGTCCATCGTGGCGAAGAAGATGAACTTGTAGCCGCCGAGGAGATACTGCGTGTTGTGCTTGGATGTAGCCAGAAGGACATCAATGCCCGCCGCCTCCATGAGCCGGTCCACCCGCTCGGCATCGAATGGAATATCCAGTGTCCTGCTGCCGCCGGGGTCCTCCTGCATGGCCTTGTTCCTCACGCGTTCGGTCAGGTCAGTCTGGCATGAGACAGTCATGAAATCCAGAGCGCTTCCCGTGGTATGCGGACGGAACATTGGTTGGCGTTCGTTGTTTCGGTTCGTGTTGCAAGGCACGGCAATCGGAAGAGAACGATGTCCAGAAACATGATCATTGCCATCATTGTTGCGCTTGTTGTCGTGCTGGCGCTCTTTCTTCTGTTCCCGCAGGGTCGCGGCGATCCCGAAGGCCTTCCGCCGCACGCAACGACCGAGTGACGCCCGGTAGACGCCATTTGCTGCAGCATCAGCTGGAAAATCTGAATCCATTTTCGGAAAGCGCGATGCGTCCAGAAGACGTACGACGCGCTAATGTCGAACCGAAACGCTTCCTGCGCGTTGTCTTTGAACAACGGAGCGGGAGAAGCGGTGGACGAGACGGAGCTAGAAGGCGATCTTGGATCTGAAGCGGGCCAGCAGTCCGTATTGCGCCCTGGCGACAACTGCTTCGCGCTGTCCACAGCGCGCCGCGCCGCAGTGCTGGTGGATGCAATAGCGTATTTCTCAGCGCTTGAGGAAGCTCTTGGTCATGCCAGACGGTCGGTCGTCATCCTCGCATGGGATTTCGATGCGCATATCAAATTGCGCCCTCAAGAAGGCGACGATGCGCCGACACTCGGCGTCTATCTGCGCCGCCTGGTCGAGGAGCGCCCACATCTGGAGGTACGCATACTCGTATGGAGTTTTGCGGCCATTCATGCACCCAGCGCGGCGATGCCGCTTTTATTAGGTGAAGACTGGCACGACCACCCGCGCATCCGGATCGTGCTGGATACCAATCATCCCATGCATGCGGCGCATCACCAGAAAGTTGTCATCATTGACGATTCGCTTGCTTTCGTTGGCGGGATGGACCTGACCGTTGGTCGGTGGGATACGCCTCGTCATGCCGCCGACGAGCCATTCCGTGACGGTCATAATGGTGAATATTTCCCTCCGGTACACGACGTGCAGATGATGGTCGACGGGCCGGTGGTGCGCGCAATCGCGCAGGTGGTGCACGCGCGGTGGCGCGATGCCACCGGCGAGCAGCTTCGCCTCCATGTGCCGGGTGATCTCTGGCTCGATAAGGTCGGCCCCGATTTTTCCGACGTACCGATAGGAGTGTCCCGCACGGCTCCAAGGCTCAACGGCTCCACCGTTGTCGAAGAGGCGGCGAAGCTTACGGAAGACATGCTGAGGGCCGCCAGGCACACCATTTATATCGAGGCGCAGTATTTTACGGCCAAGCGCCTGCGCCCGGTTTTCCGCGAGATCCTGTCGCGTGCGCATGGGCCGGAAATAGTCGTCGTATCCCCGTTGCACGCCAATGGCCTCGTTGAGCGTTTTATCATGGGCGCCAACCGCGACCGGTTGTTGCGCGCCCTGCGGCGGGCGGACCGGTATAACCGGCTGCATTTTTATTGCCCCGTGGTGCCGGCGAAAGACGGTGGGGAACAGGGCGTTCTGGTGCACGCGAAGGTGATGATCGTAGATGATGGATTGTTGCGCGTCGGTTCTTCCAATCTCAACAACCGTTCCGTCGGCCTCGACACGGAGTGTGACCTGACGATCGAAGCGGACAGGCCGGAAATGCAGGATGTCATCGCCCGTCAGCGCGACCGATTGGTGGCCGAGCATCTGGGCGTCGATCCGGCGTTGGTTCGGGCGATGGTTCGTCGCGAGGGTTCGCTGCTCCACGCGATCGAGCGACTCAACAGGGAGCACGGCCGCCGCCTGATGCCCGTCACCGTCAGGCGCGGCCCCGCGCATTCATTTCCCGGCACCCGTCTGCTCGATCCCGAACGGCCGTTTCGGGTGGTGGAAAGGCTGCGGGCGGCCTGGTGCCGCTGGATCCGTCAGGACACTCCCGGTGACCTCGACGTTTCGGAACGTGTTAACAGCAACTCGGATGAGACGAGCAGGATGCTGCCCAGCAGGAGCGGCAGGAGAAAATAAACGAAGCGGAACACGAGAACCGCACCGATCAGATCCGCCTGCGGGAGAAGGAAGAGAACAACGCTTTCAATGACGCCAAGCCCACCGGGCGCATGGGTGATCACCGTTGCAAGATTGGCGCTGACATAAACGGCGGCGACCTCGAGATAAGGCACGTCGGCAAGAGCCGAAATGGCCTGATGGAGCGCTGCTGCGACGAAGGCGAAGTTGAGTGGTCCGATGACAATTTGCGCAGCGGCCAGGCGAAAGCCTGGCATTTCAAGCCTCTTGCCTCGAAAATGAACGCCTTTTCCGCCAACGAACCCGGCAAGTAGAACGTATCCGGCGGGCAGGGCAAGGCATACGGCGCCGATCAGGTAAACGGTTGCGTGCGACGCGCCGATGACCTTTTGGGCGGTTTCGGGGCTCGTGAGAAAGCCGATGCCGCCGAGGACCGAAAGGCCGAGAGCGACGGTTACGGCGCAGAAAAGGATGACCTTCGCAACCTCCGCCGTCTCAAGCCCCCAGCGCGAGTAGAAACGGTAGCGGATGGTACCGCTGCTAAGCGCCGCAAAGCCGATATTGTGACCCAGCGACAGACTGGTGAAGGATGCGAGGGCGGCGCGCTTATACGCGAGCGGGTGCCCGGCATAATGGAGCGCCAGCCAATCGAAGCCGGTCAGGCAAAGATAGCTGAGGGTGGTGAAGACAGCAGCGAGGGCCAGACGGCCGGGCGAAACCGCGGTGACGGAGGCGACCAGATCGGACCACGAATATTGTGAGAGCGTCCAATAAAGCAGAAAGCCGGCAAGCAGAATTGCCGCTGCGGCAATTGCGTAATTCAGAAAACGCCAGAAGGGTCGTGCGACGGATTTGGTGGTTCTGGAGCTTGCCAATGAAACAGTTCTCCTGCCGATACAGAAGTGACAATGCTTCAACGCCGTATTCCGATCCGCTGGAGGAAAATCGGCGTGCGGGAACAACGATCGCCGTGTCTGTGCGTTGAACGGCCATGAAAGACATCAAGGCCAGAACGGAACCGGGAAACAAACCAGCATCAGGGGCCGGGAGCGTGCCGGAGAGACGGCGTGTCCGCGTAATGACGTGGAACATCCATGGCGGCCTCGGGCTTGATGGGCACCGGGACCTCGATCGCATCGTGGCCATCGCTCAAAGGCATGATCCCGACATCGTGGCGTTGCAGGAGGTCGGTTCGAGAAAGCAAATTCCCGGCGCAGCGGAGGCCTTCGCGGTTCTTTCCAGCGCGCTGGGCAACCATTTCACGGAGAGCCGCATGGTCACGGCGCCGGATGGCGACTATGGCCATGTCGTCATCAGCCGCTGGCCGTTGTCCGAGATCCGTGTGCACGACATCTCATACCGCAAGCGCGAGCCGCGTGCGGCCATCGAGGTGCTCGTCCATACGCCCTTTGGCCCGCTTCACGTCGTTTCCGCGCATTTCGGTCTCAGTTTTGCAGAAAGGCGGCACCAGACCGAACGCCTCGTACGCATCGTGCGCGGACCGCACCGAACCGTGCTGCTTGGAGATTTCAACCACTGGCACTGGGGCGGTTCGGTACAGAAAACACTCGACAAGCTTTTCCCCGGCCACAGCCATTTCAGGACCTTCCCTTCCTTCTTCCCGCTTTTCGCGCTCGACCGTGTCTATTGTCGACCGAGCGAGATGTTGCTTGAAAGCTGGACGGAGGAGCGCGGCTGGGCTGCCTCCGACCACCTGCCGGTGATTGCCGAGCTGGCTATGGGGTGATGGGGAGCATCAATCCTTGTTTCTGTCATTGAACAAGCCCGGCACAAGGCTGGCGAGTTCCATGGGAAAAGGGAAGATAATGGTCGAATTCTTCTCGCCGGCCACCACGTTCAATGTGCTGAGATAGCGAAGTTGCATGGCTTCCGGACGCCCGGACAGGATTTCAGCCGCTTCCAGCAATTTCTGCGCGGCTTGCTGCTCACCTTCGGCGTTGATGATCTTGGCCCGCCGCTCACGTTCGGCCTCGGCCTGGCGGGCGATGGCGCGCACCATCGACTCGTCGATGTCGACATGCTTGATCTCGACATTGGCCACCTTGATGCCCCAGGCATCGGTCTGAACGTCCAGAATTTCCTGGATATCGTTGTTGAGTTTGTCGCGCTCGGCCAGCATCTCGTCGAGGTCGTGCTTGCCGAGAACCGAACGGAGCGTCGTCTGGGCAAGCTGGCTCGTCGCCATCATGAAGTCCTCGACCTGGATCGTCGCCTTCTCGGCATCTATGACACGGAAGTAAAGCACGGCGTTTACTCGCACGGACACGTTGTCGCGCGAAATCACGTCCTGGCCTGGCACGTCCAGAACCAATGTGCGCAGATCTGCCCGAACCATCTGTTGAACGAAGGGGACGATCAGGACCAGCCCTGGCCCCTTGGTTGCCGTGAAACGGCCGAGGGTGAAGACGACGCCGCGTTCATATTCCCGCAGAATGTTGATAGCGGAGGCAAGGAACGCCAGGACAAGGACAAGCAGGACAGCATAAAAAACATATCCGTCGAAAAAGTTCATGATGTCTCTCCTCTCGCGCTGGAGGTTTGCGGTTCTTTTCTGGCCACGGTGAGTGTCAGCCCGTCAATTCCGGTGACCCGTATTTCTTCCCCGCCCTCCAGCGAAGAGGGCGAAACCGCCCGCCAGCGCTCACCTTGCACGAAAACATAGCCGGTGGTTCCGCTCCAGCTTGCCACGGTGCCGCGTGCGCCGATCAGGCCCTGTTCTCCGGTGATGACGTCTCTTTTTTGAGAACTCCAGGCAAGCCGGACGATCAACAGCGTCAGGCCGGCGCTCATTGCCGCCACCGCACCCACCGCCTGCCAGGAAAGCTGCAGTCCCGGTACATCCGTGTCGAACAGGATCGTCGCGCCGAGCACCAGAGCGATCGTGCCTCCAACGCCCAGAATTCCGAAGGACGGCGCAAAGGCTTCCGCAACGACAAGCCCGATGCCCAGTATCATCAAGCCGGCGCCGGCATAGGTGACAGGCAACACCGCCATCGCATAGAGGCCGGTGAGCAGGCTGACGGCGCCAAGCGTGCCGGGGACGAGGGCGCCGGGATTGATGAACTCGAAGAGAAGACCGTATATGCCAATCATCATCAGAATGAGCGCGACATTCGGGTTCGTAATGGCAGCGAGGAACTGCGTGCGCCAGTCCGGCTCGACCGCCTCTACCGGCAGCCCCGCCGTCTCGAGGGTCACGGTTTCCTGATCCACCTGCACCTGCATGCCGTCCGCCCGTGCGAGAAGATCCTCGAAACTGGTGGCCAGGAAGTCTATCACGTCCCGATCAAGCGCTGCGGAGGAGGACAGGCTCGCTGCCTGCCGCACCGCCTCTTCGGCCCAATCGGCGTTACGGTCGCGCAATTGTGCGAGACTGCGGATATAGGCAACGGCGTCATTGATCGCTTTGGCTTCCGAAGCGTTCCGTGGCGCTTGCGCTTCATCTTCGGCCTTGTCCGCCTGCTCGCCTGCCGGTTCGTCCTCACCCCCACCGAACGGCAGGCCGCCGCCGCCTCCAACCGCTACTGGCGTTGCGGCGCCTAAATTGGTGCCGGGCGCCATCGCGGCGATGTGACTGGCATACATGATGTAGGTCCCCGCGCTCGCCGCACGCGCACCGGCTGGTGCCACAAAGCTTGCGACAGGCACGGGCGAGGCGAGAATGGCGCGGATGATGTCGCGCATGGAGGTGTCGAGGCCGCCTGGCGTGTCCATCTGCACGATAACCAACGGCGCGTTGCGTGCGGCCGCCTGTCCGAGACCGCGGATTACATAGTCGGCCGTGGCCGGGCTGACGGCGCCTTCGAGCCGCAAGACCACTGCCGCGCGCCCCTCCTCCTGGGGCAGAAGCGGCGCGGCAAGGCTAATAAGGCCGGCAAGAAACGCTGCCAGCCAAACGATTACACGAATAGGCGCGCTCACAACGGCACTGTCGCGTTCGGTCCCTCGGCAAAGATCCATCACGCTTAATATAGTCCATTGGAAGCCGGCGAACAGACTGCCCTGGAGCGGCGGGCGGGGCGGGCCGAAGATTGCGTTAAACGCCTCAAGGAGGAACGCACCGTGGGTCTGGATGTTGGAAGGGCAAGATACAAGGAGGCAAGCGATGCAGATGATCCCGACACGAACGCACGGTGTCCTCGATTATCTCGTCGGCATTCTTCTTATTCTGGCGCCATGGCTGTTCGGATTCTCGGATGGCAGCGCAGCGCAGTGGGTTCCGATGATTCTCGGCCTTGGCGTCATCGTCTACAGTCTGCTGACGGATTACGAACTGGGCGTCATGCGCCTCATTCCGATGCCGGTGCATCTATGGCTCGATATCGGCGGCGGGGTGCTTCTTCTGGCATCACCCTGGTTGTTTGGCTTTTCCAACCACATCGTCTGGCCGCATGTCGTCGTGGGGCTTGTGGAAATCGTTGTGGCTGCGTGTACCTACCGCCGCCCAACCCGCACGCCTAATGCGCAAAGCTCTTAAGGCCACCCCCGCCGCGGTCAGGATTTCTTTCCCGGTTTAAGACGAAATGATCGCTTGTCGCCGGCAATGATGTTTCATTGCCGCATTTGTCCCTGATGCTGGGTGAATGCCGAATCCGGAAGATTGGGAGAACGGCTTTTCGGCTGGGATCCGCCCGGCCGTTGGAGCAAAGCAGAAAGGATAAGGAACGTGATCACGAATCGTTCGAAGAAGCTGTTTGCGGCGGTGTGTCTGTCGGCTGGCATCGCCTTTGCGCCGCACGCGATCGCTCAGGATGCGGCCCCCCAGCCTCAGCCTGCGCCTCCGGCCGCTGAAACGATGGAGGTTAGCGATGACCAACTGCAGTCCTTCGCGGTTGCATTTGTCGAGGTCGAGAGGCTGAAGCAGGAATACATCCAGCGCCTGCAGGAAGCAGCCTCTGAAACGGAGCAGCAGGAATTACAGGCCGAGGCAGGCGAGAAGATGCTGCAAGCTGTCGAGCAGACCGAAGGCATCTCTGCCAACGAATACAACCAGATTATTCAATCGGCGCAGAACGATCCGGAGTTGGCGCAGAGGCTGACCGACGCGATCGGCGAGGCAAGCGCGCCCGCTCAGTAAGGCCTGGAGCGCGGCAGGTGGCGTTTCGGCTGCCTGCCAGCCAACCTCAGCCGGCGGCGAAAAGCGCTTTCACGCCGTCGGAAACGAATTGCACCGCCAACGCTGCCAGAAGCACGCCAAGCAGGCGTGTGAGGATCGAACGGCCCGTTTCCCCCAGAAAGTTGTCGATGTGATCGGCAAGGGCGAAAACGATGTAAGTGATGGCGATTACCACGGCGATGATGGCGACCAGGGTCGATTGGCCTGAAACACCGGCAAAGCTACCCGACAGGAGTACCGCCGCGGAGATGGCGCCCGGACCGGCTATGAGTGGGATGGCGAGCGGAAAGGCGGCGATGTTGCGAATCATGTCGTGCGTAATCGCCCGCTCGGCGCTGCGTTCGTGACGTTCCTGCCGCCGTTCGAAAATCATCTCGAAGGCAATGAAGAAGAGGAGCAGCCCGCCGGCAACGCGAAATGCGGGCAGCGTGATGCCGAGGACGTCCAGAATTACGCTGCCTGCAAGCGCAAAAACGATAAGCACACAAAAGCCGATGGCGCTCGCGCGCATCGCCACCTGGGTCCGCTCGGCACGGTTCATGCCTGCCGTGAGCGCCAGGAACAATGGGGCAAGACCTGCCGGATCCACTGTCACGAGCAGTGTGATAAAGGCGTTCAAAACAGCATCGAGCGGCGGCATGGCGATCTCCGAATCAGGCCGTTGCCTGCGCCATGATCGCATATCGCCAAGCGGCTTGTGATCCCGCCGGGCCGTAAAATGCGGTTCCCATGTCAGCCTTCATGACGCGGGCGGGAGCCGACGCATTATCCCGTTGAATCTTCCCGCCATTCCGGAAGTCACCGCATTGGAGTCTTGGGCTTGCTTCCTATATAAGGAGCGTGTGATTCTCTTGAGCGATGTGATCCGTTTTGACTGACCAAACGCCGCCGCGCGGGCCGGACGAGCCCAACGATATCGAGCCCATCTCCATTGTCGAGGAAATGCAGCGATCCTATCTCGATTACGCGATGAGCGTGATCGTGAGCCGGGCGCTGCCGGACGTGCGCGACGGGTTGAAACCTGTGCACCGGCGCATTCTCTATGCTTCTCATGAAAGCGGCTATCACTGGAATCGCAAATATGTGAAATCGGCCAGGCCCGTGGCCGATGTGATGGGTAAGTACCATCCGCACGGCGACGCGGCGATCTATGACGCTCTGGTGCGCATGGCGCAGGACTGGTCCATGCGCCTGCCGCTGGTCGATGGTCAGGGAAATTTCGGCTCTATCGACGGCGACCCGCCGGCGGCCATGCGTTACACCGAGGCGCGCCTGACCAAAGGCGCACATGAGCTGCTGGAAGATATCGACAAGGATACCGTTGAATTCCAGGAGACCTACGATGCCGCCGCGCAGGAGCCGCGGGTTCTGCCGGCCCGATTTCCCAACCTTCTTGTCAACGGCTCCGGCGGAATCGCCGTCGGTATGGCCACCAATATACCGCCGCACAACCTTATCGAGGTGGTGGATGGTTGCGTCGCGCTGATCGATGACCCGGCCATCGAACTCTCGCGTCTGATGGAGATCATTCCCGGGCCTGATTTTCCCACCGGCGGGATCATTCTTGGGCGTTCGGGTATTCACAGCGCCTATTCCACTGGCCGCGGCTCGGTCATCATGCGTGGCAAGACCGACATTGAGCAAATCCGTGGCGAGCGTGAAGCCATTATCGTTACCGAGGTGCCTTATCAGGTCAACAAGGCGCAGATGATCGAGAAGATGGCAGAGCTGGTGCGCGACAAGCGCATCGAGGGCATCTCCGACATTCGCGACGAGAGCGACCGTCAAGGTTACCGCGTCGTGATCGAGTTGAAGCGCGACGCCAATGCCGAGGTAATTCTCAATCAGCTCTACCGCTACACGCCCCTGCAGACCTCTTTCGGTTGCAACATGGTGGCGCTCAACGGTGGCAAGCCGGAGCAGTTGACCCTGCTCGACATGTTGCGGGCTTTTGTGGCTTTCCGCGAGGAGGTGGTAAGCCGCCGCACGAAATATCTGCTGCGCAAGGTGCGCGAGCGCGCGCACATCCTGGTGGGCCTTGCCATCGCCGTGGCTAACATTGACGAGGTCATCAAGCTGATCCGTCATGCGCCGGACCCGCAGACAGCGCGGGAGCAGTTGATGGAGCGGCACTGGCCTGCCCAGGACGTGGAAGCGCTGATCACACTCATCGCCGATCCTCGCCACAAGGTGAACGAGGACCGCACCTATAATCTCTCCGAAGAACAAGCCCGCGCCATCCTCGACCTGCGCCTGCAGCGGCTCACGGCACTTGGCCGCGACGAGATTGCCGATGAATTGAACAAGATTGGCGCCGAGATTCAGGATTATCTCGACATCCTGTCATCGCGCGCGCGCATCCAGCAGATCGTCAAGGATGAACTTGCTGCCGTTCGCGATGAGTTCGGCACGCCGCGCCGTACTGAAATCACCGAGGGCGGGGCAGATATGGAGGACGAGGACCTTATCCCGCGCGAGGATATGGTCGTTACCGTTACTCATAAGGGCTACATCAAGCGCGTACCGCTGTCGATCTATCGGGCGCAGGCGCGCGGCGGCAAAGGCCGCGCCGGCATGTCCACAAAGGACGAGGATTTCGTCACGCGGCTGTTCGTGGCCAATACCCATACGCCGATTCTCTTCTTTTCGTCGCGCGGCATTGTCTACAAGGAGAAGGTCTGGCGGCTGCCGGTCGGCTCGCCGCAATCCGTCGGCAAATTCTTGCGCAACATGCTGCCATTGCAGCAGGACGAACGCATCACCTCCATCATGCCCTTGCCAGAGGATGAGGAAAGCTGGGCGGCGCTCCATGTCATGTTCGCCACGACCCGCGGTACGGTCAGGCGCAATAAGCTGTCCGATTTCGTACAGGTGAACCGTAACGGCAAGATCGCCATGAAGCTGGAGGAGGAAGGCGACGAGATTCTCGGCGTTTATACCTGTACCGAAGACGATGATGTGCTTCTGACGGCGGCCTCCGGCCAGTGCATTCGCTTTCCTGTCACTGATGTGCGCGTTTTTGCCGGACGCAATTCCATCGGCGTTCGCGGAATTAATCTCGCCGATGGAGACCGCATCATCTCCATGGCCATCCTTGGCCATGTGGAGGCAACGCCAGCCGAACGTGCGGCCTATCTGAAGCAGGCGGCCGCTGAGCGCCGCCTCTCAAATGGTGGCGATGATGAGGAAATCGCGCTCACCAATGAGGATGTCGGCGAGGAGACGGTGCTTTCTCCTGAACGTTACGAGGAGTTGAAGGCCCGTGAACAACTCGTGCTTACCGTCAGCGAATATGGCTATGGCAAGCGGTCCTCTTCCTACGACTTCCGCGTCATCGGGCGTGGCGGGAAGGGGATCCGCGCGACGGATGTATCCAAGCGCGAGGAAATCGGCGCGCTGATCGCGGCGTTCCCCGTCGCGCCCGAGGATCAGATCATGCTCGTCACCAATGCGGGCCAGGTCATCCGCGTCCCCGTCACGGGCATTCGCATCGCAAGCCGTGCCACCAAGGGCGTTACCATCTTCAATACGGCGGAAGGTGAACGGGTGGTCTCGGTCG
Source organism: Phyllobacteriaceae bacterium (assembly GCA_029279965.1). Lineage (GTDB taxonomy): Bacteria > Pseudomonadota > Alphaproteobacteria > Rhizobiales > Rhizobiaceae > Chelativorans. The sequence continues at coordinate 2,939 of JAJUHJ010000060.1, read as the reverse complement.
AGCGGATATCAGAGCCGCAGAACGGGGATGAGATGAACGGCGAGGGGAGTGATGTTGTTGCCTCCGAGACCGATCCCGCCTCCGGCGAGGCGCGTGAAGAAGGCGACGGCGTGTAATACACGCCGCGCCTCCTATCGGCGGCGCGGAAACTGGACGTTGCGAACCCGATTTTCCACTTTTACGCGCTGCGCTTCTTCATGAAGGCCAAACACCGTAGCAATCAGCATGGCCAGGGTCATTGCGGCTGCGAGCATGAATATGAGCATGGCTTCGTCTCCTTGGCACTTTAACGGGCGAGCACTGATTTGGTTTCCACATCGCGCCGGCTGTCGTTTTCACAATGCCTCTAGCGTGCGTAACAGAGCCTGAACGCTGCATTCACGTTGCATTCAGGCACAGGTCGGGTGGTTCCAGTGGTGGTGGACTGGTCCCGGGCGCAGCGTTATTTCTGGCTTTTAAACCGTTGTCCCGGAACCGGTCCCGCTTCGGGCGACATGCTCCAAATTGCAATTAGCAAGGATGCCTCGCCATGCCCGATCACGCCGGCCTGATTTCCTACATCGCCGCATGTTTCGCCATCGTCATCGTGCCGGGTCCGTCGGTTACCGTCATTATTGCTAATTCCATGCGGCATGGCGTCCGTGCCGGATTGCTCAACGTGCTGGGCACGCAGATCGGGCTCGTGCTGATGATCGCTGTACTGACCGTTGGCCTTGCGGCCATCGTCGGTGCGATGGGCAGCGTTTTCGAAATTTTGCGCCTGGTGGGTGCGGCCTATCTCATCTGGCTCGGTGTTCGCATGTGGTGCTCGGACGGTTCCCTTGCCGGTTCCGAGCACATGTCGCCGGCGCGCCGCTCATTCGTCCTTCAAGGGTTCATCGTCATCTGGTCGAATCCCAAGGCGCTGTTGTTCTTCGGTGCGTTCATCCCGCAATTCATCGATCCCTCCGGCAGCGCGGCATGGCAGACGATGCTGCTTGGCACGATCTTCATGGCCATCGCCACCATCTGCGATTCGGCTTATGCGTTTGCCGCGGGCGGTGCGGGCGCGCGCCTGACCCAGGCAAGGGTGCGGCTTGCCGAGCGCATTTCCGGAACGTTCCTGATCGGCGGCGGCCTCTGGCTCGCGCTGTCGCGGCGTTGAACCGCCACAGCCTGCAATGCCTATCTCTTTGCTTTCCGCATCTGTGCGGACGCCAGAATGATTCCATCTGTCCGCAAAATGCTCTAGAAGCATCCCATGACCAAGCGCACCGCTTTCTATGCCGGTTCATTTGACCCGCTGACCAATGGCCACCTCGATGTGCTGAAGGGCGCGCTCACGGTGGCCGACGCGGTGGTTCTCGGCATCGGCATCCATCCGGGCAAGAAGCCACTCTTTTCCTATGATGAGCGCGTGTCGCTGATCGAGCGCTGGGCGTCGGCGGCGCTGGGCGACGAAGCGGCGCGGATCAGGGTCGTTGCCTTCGACAATCTCGTCGTCGATGCGGCGCGCACGAATGGCGCATCCATCATGATCCGGGGTCTGCGCGATGGCACCGATCTGGATTACGAGATGCAGATGGCCGGCATGAATGAGACGATGGCGCCCGATTTGCAGACGGTGTTCCTGCCGGCAAGCCCCTCCGTGCGCACCATTACCGCCACACTTGTGCGCCAGATTGCGTCCATGGGTGGCGACGTGACCCCCTTTGTTCCGGCCGTCGTTGCCGAGGCCCTTAAGGCCAAGTTCGCCACGTGATACATCAATCGGGAGAAACATTCGCATGCGATCAACTTTGCTTGCCGCGCTGGTTGTCGTTCTTATCGCTGGCTTGTCCGCCGCGAGCGCCAACGCTGCTGAACCGGAGAATACGTTAATCATCGAACTGGAAACCGGCGCGGTCGAAATAGCGCTTCGGCCGGATCTTGCGCCGCAGCACGTGGAGCGGATCAAGCAGCTTGCCCGCGACGGCGCCTATGACAATGTAGCCTTCCATCGCGTGATCGACGGCTTCATGGCACAGACGGGTGACGTACAGTTCGGCGACATGGAAGATGGCTTCAATCCGCAGCGCGCGGGCACCGGCAGCTCGGAGCTGCCCAACCTGCCAGCCGAATTTTCCGACGCCTCTTTCGAGCGCGGCACAGTCGGCATGGCGCGGGCGCAGGATCCGAACTCCGCCAATTCGCAGTTCTTCATCATGTTTGCGCCGGCGCCGCATCTTGATGGCGGCTACACGGTGGTCGGTCAGGTCGAATCGGGTATGGAGCACGTGGACCAACTCAAGAAAGGTGACCCGGCAACAAACGGTGCAGTCGACCAGCCGGATCGCATGCTGCGCGTCACTGTGGCGGCGGACGAATAGAAAGCAGAGAAAGGGGCATTATGGCCGAGGAAAGAGATCCGGAAAACACGATCGTCATGGAAACCACGAAGGGCAATGTGGTTATCCAACTGTTCCCGGATGTGGCGCCCGCCCATGTGGCCCGCATCAAGGACCTGGCGCGGGAAGGATTTTATGACGGTGTGGTCTTTCACAGGGTGATCGACGGTTTCATGGCCCAGACGGGCGACCCGACAGGAACGGGCACCGGCGGTTCCGACAAGCCGGACCTGAAGGCGGAATTCTCGAACGTTTCGCATGTCAGGGGCACCTGCTCGATGGCCCGCACGCAGAACCCCAATTCGGCCAATTCGCAGTTCTTCATCTGTTTCGGTGATGCGCCCTGGCTCAACAGGCAGTATTCTGTCTGGGGCCAGGTCGTTGAAGGCATGGACAATGTCGATCGGATCAAGCGCGGCGAGCCTGTGAGCGATCCCGATTCGATTGTCTCGATGAAGGTGGCTGCGGATCTTTGAGATGAGGAGCTTTGCCGCAGCCTTTCTGCTCCTGGTGCTTGCGTCCCAGCCGGTGCTGGCATCCGGCAGCATCGAATGCACCTCTCCCGATGGTGAT
>JAJUHJ010000059.1 GCA_029279965.1 Phyllobacteriaceae bacterium | reverse complement strand
CTCATCGATGAACTCCTTGCCAGTGGCACCATCGTCAAGGCCTGCGAGACCACGCTCGACAGCGAACGTGGTTATTGGCTGTTGGAAAAAAGCGCACCGCCGCCCGAGGTCAAACTTGTGTCCGAGGCCGTCATTCGCGAACTAAAGGCACCCGAGCGGCTATAAGCGCATTTGAAAGTGCCCGCGCAGATGGCGAATTTTATTAAATTTTTACTGATTTGATTAATTAGGATCAGAACCTGATACGATGATTGTGCCGGCGTCAGCGGCGAACAGATGCAAGGAGATGCGCGAATGATCAAGAAAATCGGTACCCTTTGTCTTCTTGGCGGCTTGGTTGCTGCAACGGCCGGGTGCACGACCACCGAAAAGACGATCGCGGGCGCAACCGTGGGCGGCGTAGGCGGAGCGGTTGCGGGCAATGCGATTGCCGGAAGCGGCGGCGCTCTCCTCGGCGGCGTGGGCGGAGCGGTTGCCGGCGGGGTCATTGGCCGGAACCTCTGATAGAACCGCCGAGGATACCACCCTTCGGCGCTTGCTTTGAATTGACGAACGGCCTGAGACCGATACCGGTTTTCAGGCCGTATCGTTATAAACGGCGTCGTAAGCGGCAACCGTCGCGCGCGCCTTAGCCCCGACATCGGCGGCGCTTGCCCCTGGCCGATAAAGGCTGGAGCCGAGGCCGAAGGTGCGCACGCCCACCCTTGCATAACCGGCGAAATCGTCCTCCGTCACACCACCGACCGCGCCCACCGGCACATCATCCGGCAGAACAGCCATGATCGCCTTGATGCCAGCAGGCCCGAGTATGGATGCGGGGAAGAATTTGAGTGCGGACGCACTGGCTGCGACGGCTGACAGTGCCTCGGTCGCCGTGAAGACGCCCGGCATGGTCGTCATACCCAATTCGGCAGCGCGGGCGATGACCGCGGGCTCGACGTTGGGACTCACCATCAGATTGCCACCGGCTGCATGAAGCCGCTCGACGTCTGCCACCGTCAGCACCGTGCCTGCACCTATCAACACGTTCTCGGGTGCAAGGCGGCGGGCTGCCTCGATGGAGCGGAACGGATCAGGTGAATTGAGCGGCACCTCTATGGCCTCAAATCCCGCCTCCAGCAGCGCGCCCACGATTCCTGGTGCTTCCTTCGGCGTCAAACCACGCAGGATGGCAATAAGGTTGCGATGAAGCGCTGGCCAAACGATCCGGTTCATACAGAACTCCTTTCCGGCCACAGGGCAAGGGCTGCCTGGTGAAGACCCTGCCGCACAAGATCCATTCCATCCAGAATATCCGCCTGAATGCCCGCCAGGGAAAGCGCCGCCTCATAAGCGTGCGCCTGCGGTCCGTTGGCGATCAGCCGCACGCGGGGTTCTACTTCTAGCACCTCGCGCATCGCCGCCACCTCCGCACCAATCAGCAAGCCGGAAAGCCGTGCTCTCGCGTCTGGCGCGGTCTCACTGCCAACCAGCGCGGCCGCCCGAATGGAAAACAACCGCCCAGTGAGGCCGGCGCCTGAGGCAAGCATTTCAGACACCGCTTCAGTGAAGGAGGCCGAGGACGTAGCCCCCTCTCCTTCTGCAACCATCTCGCTCAGTACCGAATGCTCGCTCAACAGTGCAAAAAGCTCGCCCGTCATGAAGGTTCTGAAGTCCGAAAGACGACCGCCCTCAAGCCACGCCCACTTTGAATGCGTGCCGGGAAGGCAGAAAACTCCGGCCCTCATCCCCTGTGCACTGGCGCCGGCAAGCTGGGTTTCCTCGCCGCGCATTACATCTTCGCGTCCCTTTTCGCGCTGGCAGACACCGGGCAGAATTGCGACGTCCCTTGGGAGACGGGAAGCGCGCACCGCCTGCTCGTGTAGCGCATCGAGACGCGCCGGCGTCTCAAGATAGCGCGCCTCCTGCCAGGCGCCGCGCGCCCCTGCCATGCCGGCAACAATGACGGGCAGATCGGCTGGGGTGTGGAGGGTTTCGAGATGTTTCTCCACCACCGTGGCGAAGCGGTCTGGCAAGCAGGCACGCACACCCTCCGCGCTTTGCCGCGCGGCAAGAACGCTGCCATCTACATCCATGAGCCACAGGCGAAAATTGGTTGTTCCCCAATCGACTGCCGCACAAACAGGTGCCTTGCCCATTACCGTCATCCGTTCTGAAGATCGGCCGGCATATAATCTGCCCCGCAGGGACGGAAACGCTCAGGCATGGTGGCTCCACCGGTTGAAGGGACCGCGAAACCTACTGTCTATGTGCCAAATCCGCCTGCGTCCACTGTTCGCCAGTACCGGGCTGCTGATCTTTACGATAAGGATAGTATTTTTGCTAACCGTGCGTGTATCTACTCAATTCTGACGTGTATACCTCCCCAGTAGCGTGGAGAGATAAAAACTATGATTTTGTTCTGTGTATAAGAGTTGATCGACATGCTTCCACGATAAACGGCAAGCGGTGAGAGGGCTTTCGCCCCCCATGTGGGTGGCTCCGTGTTCAACAGCGCGCTGGCGCTTGGCCGGCTCGGCGTGGCCGTTTCCTTCTTTTCCGGCCTGTCGGACGATCTCTTCGGAAGAATGCTTCAACAGGCACTGGCTGACAGCAATGTCGACCTGAGCCGCGCGCGAGTTTCCGCCCGACCGACCACGCTCGCCTTTGTCACACTGGAAGAGGGGCAGGCAAGTTACTTCTTCTACGATGAAAATTCAGCGGGGCGGATGCTGGAAGAGGTGGACCTGCCGCATCTTGATGCTGATGTGGAGGCGCTGCTTTTCGGCGGCATCAGCCTGGCCCCCGAACCATGCGGGGCCACTTACGAGGCTTTCATGCTTCGTGAGCACTCTCACCGCGTCACCATGCTCGACCCGAACATCCGCCCCGCCTTCATTCCTGATGAGGAAAAACATCGGGCGCGGATTCATCGCATGATGGGAATGGCCGACATCGTCAAGATTTCCAGGGAAGATCTGGACTGGCTCACCGGCACACCTGATGCGCAAACCGTCGAGGGATTTTTGTCTGCCGGTCCAAGCCTCATCATCGTCACAGATGGTGGTGAGGGCTCCGTAGCTCATTGGAATGGTGGACGCATCCACGTTCCGGCGCAAAAGGTCGAAGTGGTCGACACGGTCGGCGCTGGCGACACGTTCAACGCCGGCGTACTCACGGCGTTGCGCGAGAGAGATTGCCTCAACAAGGAGCGCCTGGAGAATTTGCGGGAAAACGAGGTGCGGGAGATTCTTTCCTTCGCCGCTCGCGTGGCTGCCATTACCGTTTCGCGCGCCGGAGCCAACCCGCCGTGGCGGGAAGAGCTCTGAACTGGAACGGCTCGGCTGGCGCCCCGGCTGCGAAATCTTCTATGCGGCGCGCCCTTCGGCAATGAAGAAGGGATTGGCGAAGGCTTCCAGGCCCTCGCCATCTCCCGGCCCGTAGCGAAGTGGTTCGCCTTCAAGGGTCAGAGTGCACCCGCCGGCGGCGCGCAGCACCGCATCGCCTGCCGCCGTGTCCCACTGCATGGTCCGACCGAAGCGCGGATAAAGGTCGGCATCGCCGCGCGCAAGGATGCAGAATTTTAACGACGACCCGATGGAGACGGTTTCGGCACCGGGATGCCGGGCTATGAACTCTTCTGTTTCCGGCGTCAGGTGCGATCGGCTTGCCACGACCGCAGGTGGCGTATGTCGCTCTCGCGCGCGAATGTTGCGACGGCTTATAACAACGCCGTCCCGACATTCGGCCTCGAACGCCGCCCCTTCTCGTCCCGAATAGAAAAGCCCGCGTGCGGGGGCGTAGACAACGCCGAGAACCGGCTTGCCGGCTTTGATGAACGCGATGTTGACGGTGAAATCGGGCCTGCGATTGATGAATTCGCGCGTCCCATCAAGCGGATCGACCAGAAAGAACCCTTCATCGCCGCAGGCCGGCAAAACGCCTCCAGACGCTTCTTCTTCAGAGACGCAGGGCACCCCGGCAAGGCCGACGCGCAGTCCCTTGAGGATGATGCGCTCGGCATCGCGATCAGCATCCGTCACCGGTGAAAGGTCGGCCTTCTGCTCGTAATCGCAGCCGGCTTCATAATGGCGCATGATTTCGCGCCCCGCATCGAGGGCCAGTTCCTCAAGAACCGCCAGCAGCGACGCTCCGTCTTGCAGCAATGATGCGCTCGTGTTCAGCAATAACCGCGCTCCCGTAGCCAGTTTTCCACTTCATCCGCCAGATCTTCCGGCTCCCGACCCGAAGTGGCCAGATGGATGTCGGCCCGTTCCGGCCGCTCGTAAGGAGAATCCACACCGGTAAAATTCTTGATCTCACCTTTGAGGGCGCGCGCATAAAGCCCCTTGGGGTCGCGCCTGGCGCATTCCTCGAAAGGCGTGTCGACAAACACTTCAACGAACTCGCCTTCGGCCATCAGATCGCGTGCCATGCGGCGTTCGGCACGGAAAGGCGAGATGAAAGAGACGAGCACGACGAGCCCCGCATCCGCCATGAGACGGGCGACCTCGGCCACGCGGCGGATGTTTTCGACGCGATCCTCCTCCGTAAAGCCGAGATCACGATTGAGGCCATGGCGCACATTGTCGCCATCAAGAATGTAGGTGTGCCGGCCTGCAGCATGGAGTTTCTTTTCCAGAAGGTTGGCGATCGTCGACTTGCCGGATCCGGAAAGTCCGGTGAACCACAACACGGCGGGTTTTTGATGCTTCAGTTCGGCGCGCGAGGCCTTCGTCACGTCCAGCGCCTGCCAGTGAATGTTCGCGGCCCGGCGCAGCGGATGCAAGATCATGCCCGCGCCCACGGTCGCGTTGGTCACCCGGTCGATCAGAATAAACGAGCCTGTTGTGCGATTGTCTTCAAAGGGATCCATCGCAATGGGCGCCTGAAGCGAGAAATTGCAAACACCCACCTCGTTGAGATCAAGGCTCTTTGCTGCTTCCTGCGCAAAATTCGTGATGTTCACGCGGTGCTTCAGGTGGCTTACCGTCGCATTCGCCTGGTCTGTTTCGGTGCGCAGAAGGTACATACGCCCGGGCATCAGCGGATGCTCGCCGAACCACACCACATTGGCCGCGAACTGGTCGGCCACATGCGGGCGGGCATCAGGCGCAACCAGCATGTTGCCGCGCGAGACCTCGATCTCGTCCTCCAGCACCAGCGTCACTGCCTCGCCTTCGGAAGCACGCGGGATATCACCATTGTAGGTGACGATCCGCTTGACCCGGGTCTTTTTGCCGGATTTGGCAACGACCACCTCATCTCCCGCGGCGATCTCACCGGAAGCGATGGTGCCGGCGAACCCGCGAAAATCGAGATTGGGCCGGTTTACATACTGAACAGGAAACCGGAAGGGCTGCGCCGCCGGCTGAGATTCGATGTCGACGGTTTCCAGATGCTCGATGAGCGAGGGACCGGAGTACCAGGGTGTGTTTTCCGACGCTCGCGTGACATTGTCGCCGTGACGCGCCGACATCGGGATGGGCAGGACGCTCGCAAAACCCAGGTCCTTGACGAAAGCCTTGTAGTCGGCGGCAATGCCCTCGAACACTTCAGCATCGAAATCGACCAGGTCGATCTTGTTCACCGCCAGCACGATATGGCGAATGCCAAGCAGCGAGGCGATGACGGAGTGCCGCCGCGTCTGGTCGAGAATACCCTGGCGCGCATCCACGAGCACCACCGCCAGATCCGCCGTGGAAGCGCCCGTCGCCATGTTCCGGGTATACTGCTCATGTCCCGGCGTGTCGGCGACGATGAACTTGCGCTTGGGTGTTGCGAAAAACCTGTAGGCCACATCGATGGTGATGCCCTGCTGGCGCTCGGCTTCGAGGCCGTCCACCAGCAACGCAAAATCGATATCGTCACCGGCCGTTCCGTGCTTTCGCGAATCCTGCTCCAGCGCGGCAAGCTGGTCCTCGAAAATCAACTTCGTATCGTAAAGCAGCCGCCCGATCAGCGTCGACTTTCCATCATCGACGGAGCCGCAGGTGAGAAACCGCAGCAGCGTCTTGTTTTCCTGCGCTTCAAGATACGAGCGAATATCAGCGGCTTCGGCGTCAGACAGCACCGGCTCATCCAGTTTGAGCATCAGAAGTACCCTTCCCGCTTCTTCTTTTCCATCGAGCCCGCCTCATCCCGGTCGATGAGCCGGCCCTGGCGCTCGGAGGTGCGAGCCGTCAGCATTTCCGCAACGATTTCTTCCAGCGTCTGCGCATCGGATTCGATGGCACCGGTCAACGGGTAGCACCCGAGGGTACGAAACCGCACCGTCCGCTCTTCGACCTTCTCGTCCGGCTGCAGCTTCATGCGCTCGTCGTCGACCAGGATGGTCATACCACCGCGGTCCACCACCGGCCTTTTCTTGGCGAAATACAGCGGTACGATGGGTATGTTTTCCTGCAGGATGTATTGCCAGATATCGAGTTCGGTCCAGTTGGAGAGAGGAAACACGCGGATCGATTCCCCTTCGGCAATACGCGTATTGTAGATCTTCCACATCTCCGGCCGCTGGTTCTTCGGATCCCAGGCGTGGCTGGCATTGCGAAAGGAAAATATCCTTTCCTTCGCCCGGCTCTTCTCCTCATCGCGCCGCGCCCCGCCGAAAGCAGCGTCAAAACCGTATTTGTCGAGCGCCTGTCGCAGCGCCACGGTTTTCATAATGTGCGTGTGCACGTTGGAGCCGTTGTCGAACGGATTGATGCCGTCGCGCACGCCTTCCTCGTTTATGTGCACCAGGAGATCGAAGCCGAGTTCGGCGGCCATGCGATCCCTGAAGGCAATCATCTCACGGAATTTCCACGTCGTATCCACGTGAAGGAAAGGGAACGGAGGTTTGGCCGGATAAAAGGCTTTCATGGCAAGGTGCAGAAGCACCGAGGAATCCTTGCCGATGGAATAAAGCATCACGGGCCGGGAAAAACTTGCCGCCACCTCGCGCATGATGTGGATCGACTCGGCTTCCAGCCGTTGAAGATGGGTGAGCGATGCCGGCATACCGGTTACCTTTCTGCAAACAGCAACACCTGGTTTTGGCGTAGCATGGTCGGATAGCACCACGCCTGCGCCCCCCACAAGGCGGCCTAATCTAAAGGTTTCAGACGAGCAACCCGCATTTTGCGCCATTCGAAGCTCATACGAAATGTTCTTCCCAGCACTTTATGTGCCTTTGATGGCAAGGCGTATCGCCGCCACGATACGGTCCTGATCGGCCTCTGTGAGATAGGGATGCATGGGAAGGCAGAGGATGCGTTCGGGAAGTCCTTCGCTGACCGGCAGGCCCTTCGGAGCGCGTGGATAGGCGCAATAGGCGGGCTGCACATGCAGCGGCTTTTCGTAGTAGACGACCGAGGGAATCCCCTCCTCCTTCAGACGCTCGCGCACGGCATCGCGCGCCGGTGTCTCGATTGCGTATTGCGCCCACGCCGAACGGCTGCCCTCCGTTACCTTCGGCACCTTCACCATGTCCGCCAATGCCGCGCTGTATCGCGCCGCAACTTGCTGGCGCAGTTCCATCTCTTCGGGAAGAATCGCCAGCTTCTCGAGAAGAACAGCCGCCTGTATAGTGTCGAGGCGCGAATTCAGCCCGACACGCACATTGTCGTACTGGCTCGCTCCCTTGCCGTGGAAAGCCACCGAGCGAAGGGTCTCAGCAAGCACATCGTTATTGGTGAACATTGCCCCGCCATCACCATAACAGCCGAGCGGCTTGGCAGGATAAAAGCTCGTTCCAGCGACATCGCCGAACGCGCCGCACATCGTGTTGCCCGAGCTGCCACCCGTTGCCTGCGCGGCATCCTCGATGATGGCCAGTCCTTCGCGAGCAGCGATCCGCGACAGGCCGACATAATCGGCCGCCAGCCCGAAAAGGTCGACCGGGATGATTGCCCGCGGTGTCAGGCTGCCCTCCTCGCGTACGGCCGCGATCGCTTCTTCCAGGCTCTGGAGGTCGATATTGTAGGTATCCGCATCGACATCGACAAAGACCGGGGCCGCCCCTGCAAGGGCAACGACCTCTGCCGTGGCGGCAAAGGTAAAGCTCGGCACGAACACTGCATCTCCCGGCCCGATCCCCATGGCCATCAGCGGTATGAGAAGCGCATCAGTGCCGTTGGCGCAGGCGACCACATGCTTCACGCCGATATAGTCAGCGATCTTCTGCTCGAATTCCGTGACCTCCGGTCCCAGAATATACCGTCCTTCGGCCAGCACCCTGGCCATTCTTTTCTCCAGCCTGTCCTGGATGCGTTCGCGCTGTGCGCCGAGATCTACGAATTGCATGTGCCCATCCAATCTGCCCTTTCCCGGTGAATAGGCGCGCAAATTGTGTTTCGCAACAGAAGGGAACGTTCAATCTGTTAGCGGCATTGTCACACCCGGTGACGATCATCATCCAATTTGCGTCGCAAATGCTTCCCATTTAACAAAACGAATTGGCAAATCAGGAGAGGAAACAGGTATGAGCGCTCCCTTCAAGGCGTATGACATCCGCGGCCAGATCCCCGGCGAGATCGGCGTTCCCTTTGCCTACCGTTTTGCCCAGGCCCTGAAGGAAACGTTGGCGCCCGCTTCCGTTGTGGTCGGCCATGACATGCGAATTGATAGCCCCGCTCTTGCAGGTGCGCTCGCGCAGGGGCTTCTGGACAGTGGCGTCAACGTGCTTCCCGTCGGGCAATGCGGTACCGAGGAAGTTTATTTTCATACCGCCCGTTCCGGCGCCGATGCCGGGCTGATGGTGACTGCCAGCCACAACCCGCCGGATTACAACGGCATCAAAATGGTGTTGAAAGGCGCTGCGGCGGCAACGCCGGACAATGCCTTCAATCCCATCGAAGACTTGATGCGCTCCGGCAAGGATTTCGCCACCGTATCCGGTTACAGCGAGCGTGGCACGATCCAGCCGATTTGCGACCGCGGCGCCTATATCGACCGCCTCATCGAAGAAGTGGCCGGGCAGGATCTCAAACCCATGAAGATCGTCTGTCATGCCGGTAATGGCTGCGCCGGGCCCATCATCGACCTCATTGAAAAGCACCTGCCCTTCACCTTCATCAAGATCGACCACGAACCGGACCCACGCCTGCCCAATGGCGTGCCAAACCCGCTCCTGCCGGAAAAACGACAGAAGGCCAGTCAGGCGGTCATCGACCATGGCGCCGATCTCGCCATTGCATGGGATGGCGATTTCGACCGTTGTTTCCTGTACGATCACAAGGGTCGTTTTGTCGAAGGCTATTATCTCGTTGGAATGATTGCCAAGCGCATGCTGGAAAAGCAGCCGGGCAGCACCATACTCTATGACCCCCGTCTGACCTGGAACACGATCGATATCGTGGAAAGCATGGGTGGTATCGCCAAGCCCTGCCGCACGGGACACGCCTATTTCAAGCGCATGATGCGCGAGGAGAATGCCATTTATGGCGGTGAGATGAGCGCGCATCACTATTTCCGCGATTTCAGCTTTTGCGACTCAGGGATGCTCGCCTGGCTCAACGTGGTTTCGGAACTCTCGGCCACCGGTTCTACCCTTGCCGAACTCCTTGAAGAGCGTATCGCCGCCTTTCCCTGTTCCGGCGAAATCAACTTCACGGTGGAGAATGCGAAGGCCGTCCAGGAAAAGGTCGCCGAACATTATGAGGCATCCAACCCGCAGCTGGAGACGCTTGACGGGCTTGGAATGGTGTTCGACGACTGGCGTTTCAACCTGCGCGCCTCAAACACTGAGCCGCTTTTGCGGCTCAATGTCGAAACGCGGGCAAACAGGCAACTTCTTGAAGAGAAGGTGCAGGAATTGAGCAGGCTGATAAAAGGTTAGGCCTCGCCCGGCCGCGCCCTTCACTCAGCCAACTTTCACCCCCCAGAAGGTGGTGTGATCGGCGGCAAAATAACCCGCTGCCTCACGGAAGGAGCCCTGCAGCTCGACCGTGTCGCCGGCTGCAAGCGGCAGGAGTGTGGTAAGCTGAAGCGCGGTTGCGAGCGTTTCATGCGTGCCTGAAATCTCGCCCGACGATCCCTTGATCTCGGTTGTGCCGTTCAGCACCAGCCGCGCCCGCATGCGCGCGTCATTGCTGGCATCGCGCTTGTACAGCAGCGACGCCCCAACAAGATATGTGCCCGCTGCCGGGGCAATGAACTGGTTGTTGGCCGCATCGAAACAGCCTTGCTCGTCATACTCGGCTTCGTTGATGCCGATTTTCGTCCAGATCCCCGCGCTCACATGATTGTCGTAATTCGTCATCGCCTTGAACCGTGGCAGGGCCGGCTGCGAAACGATGCCGGTCTGTCGGTCCGCGTTGAGCGCCTCGCGCCAGGTGCTGCCATCCGGACTCACCTTCAGCGTGAACTCTTCCGCACCTATGAGACCAAGCTCTGCACGGCCCGACCAGCCCGACTGCATGAGCAGCGAAAGGACATTTCCTGCTTCCTCCTTATTAAGAACGTAACGCAGATCGCCCGTGCCGCCCTCACCTGTTGCGCGCGCCGTCCACAGCGCATTGTTGAGCTTGGCCGCAAAGACGTTCTGGTCATCGGCCTCGGTGCCAACACCCACCCGCTCCAGATTCTGGAGCGTTGCTGTATCGGAACCGGATCTCACCCAATCCGTGCCGTCCCAAACAACGAAAGCGCCCTCATCGGCCAGCCAGGCCTGCCAGCCGGCGCGCGGCTCAATCAGGGTCCAGGCTCCGTCCTGAAATGCGGCCACCTTTCCGTCTTCGCCTTCCCATTTACCGGTGGCGCCGGTGGCCACGATGTAGCGGTCGCCCTCGGCGGGCGCCTCCGGCGCATCCGTGTAGTCGCGATCGAGCACGGAAAGCTGCACGATGCTGTCCAGCAAAAGCAGGCTTTCATTGTGGGTGACGTGCTTCTGCGCCTGCGATGGCATGATGAAGGGCAGTTTCAGATTGGCGGTCTGGTCCATAACGGTATCCTCTTCGTACAAGACGTGCGAACAGGATAGGACCAGTGCTGGATGGCGGGGATAAACCGGGTGGAACAGCAGGTCGCCAGACCGCGAGTTTACCGACCGCTCAGAACTGCCGCGAAGGTTTCGACCTTGGAGGATTGCCTAATGAATGCTGGTTTTGGACAGCAGGTTGAGCACCAGCACACCGGCCACGATCAGCCCCATCCCGATAAAGCCGGCAAGATCGGGTTTCTGTCCGTAAATGATCCAGGCAATCAACGCGATCAGAACGATGCCGCCACCCGCCCAGACCGCGTACGCAACGCCGACGGGAATCCGGTCCAGCACTTTCGACAGGAAGAAGAATGCCGCCGCATAGCCGAAGAACACCACCATCGACGGACCAAGCCTGGTAAAGCCTTCGGTTGCCTTGATTGCACTGGTGGCGATGACTTCCCCGACAATGGCAAGGGTGAGGATGACGTAAACAGGCATTAGCGGCCCTCCGTTGGTTTGGAGATATCTTTTGATTAGAAAATCTAGCCCAGTCGCGTTGATTTTGCTCGTTCTGGGACTCAACTGCACACGACGGTTGCTGGACCATTCGTGAGCGGCGCGGGGGTGAACAAACGTCTTTGATTGTCTTCATTGAAGAAGCAGAATTGGCTGGGGCGGCAGGATTCGAACCTGCGAATGACGGTACCAAAAACCGTTGCCTTACCGCTTGGCTACGCCCCATCGCCAGACCGGCGAGTGCGATCGACTTTCATTGCCGACGACGCCGATATAGAGAAACCAGCCCGCCGGCGCAACGGAGAATACGCGCCTCCACACACTTCCGCTCACAGCCGGTTGCGGCGAGCCAGCGCTTCCTCCCACGCAAGCGCATGGCCGACGATCTCTTCCAAATTATCATGGGCCGGCTGCCAGCCGAGCGTGGCCTGACAACGCTCGGCACTGGCCACGATCGCGACCGGATCTCCCGGCCGCCGGGCGCTTTCGACCACCCGGAAATCCTTGCCTGAAACGCGCTTCACCGTATCAATCACCTCCAGTACCGAATAACCCCGGCCATAGCCGCAATTGGCGATCAGACTGTCGCCGCCTCCGCGCAGGCGCTTCAGCGCCAGATAATGGGCGTTAACAAGATCCGAGACATGGATGTAATCGCGCACGCATGTGCCGTCGTGCGTGGGATAGTCGGTTCCAAAAATTTCGATCTGCTGGCGCTTGCCGGACGCCGTCTCGCAAGCGACCTTGATGAGATGTGTGGCGCCTTTGGTCGATTGCCCGGTGCGCAATCTGGGGTCCGCGCCGGAAACGTTGAAGTAACGCAGGGCCGTGTAGCTGAGGTCGTGAGCGGCAGCGGCATCGCGCAGCATCATTTCGGTCATCAGCTTGGAACGTCCATAGGGCGACTCGGGATCGAGCGTTTCGTCCTCGCTGACGGGATTGGTGCGCGGCGTGCCATAAACGGCCGCAGTGGAGGAAAAGATGAAATGCTTCACACCGCGACGTACAGCGCTTTCGATCAGCGCCCGCGATTTGACAGTGTTGTTGAAGTAGTAGCCAAGCGGGTCCGAAACAGATTCCGGCACGATGATTGAGCCGGCGAAGTGGATCACGGCATCCACGCCGCGGCGCTCCATGATGTCTTCCACCAGTGGCTGATCGGCGATGTCGCCCACCACCAGTTCCGCCGCATCCGGAACGGCCCAGTCGAAGCCGGTGGACAGCCGGTCGAGAACCACGACCTCCTCACCGTGGTCCAGCAGTTCCCATACCATATGGCTGCCAATATAACCGGCACCGCCCGTTACCAGAACCGCCACTTCACTCTCCTCGCCTGCTGCTGCGAAAGACTCACCCGACTATGAAAAAAGCCACGGGCGCGGCCCAGCCCGTGGCCTCTCCATCATTCGAGCGGCGTAATTATGACCGGCCTACGCCCAGCATACCAAGCACGCTCCAGCCCGCAGGCAGAAGGCAGGCCGCCAGCGCCGCTTTGACGAGATCGGGCAAGATGAACGGCAGGACACCGAAATTCCAGGCATTTGCAGCGCCAATCAACCCCGCAAGCCAGGCAAAGCCAAGAAACAACGTCACCGCAGACGCCACTGCCATCGCACCGAACAGCTTTAACACATTGCGATCCCAGCCCCGATCGGCAGCGTAGCCAACGATCCCGGCGGCGGCCACAAAGCCCAGCAGATAACCGCCCGTGGGCCCCATCATGTAAGCAAGACCGATGCCGTTTTCCGGGGTGCTCTGGAACACCGGCAATCCCATCGCGCCTTCCGCCAGATATAGAAGCATTGTGGCGAGCGCCAGCCGGGTGCCGAAGCACGCCGAAATCAGGAGGACCGCCATCGTCTGCAAAGACATGTCCACCGGGCCAAGCATCACTTTGGTCTTGGCTGAAAGCGTCAGCACCAGCGTGCCTGCCACAGCTATAAGGCCCTGGGCCAGAACGCGCGACATGCCCGAATCAGGCAGCGTGAGGAAAACGAGCGGTCGGGAAGCAATCGCCTGCGACATGAGCCCTCCATGGCATTGGCTTAGAATGGAATACGCGTTTCTCTATATTCCCTTCCGTGCTAAGCGGCAACGCCCGCATGTACAGGCAGGGAAACATTCGCCCATGGCGCTGGAGCTCAATACACGATTCGACCCGTCTTACGGCAGGCCTGTGGAGCTTGCGCCAGGCGTGCTCCGGTTGACGGCGGAAAATCCGAGCCCGTTCACCTTTCACGGCACGAACACCTATATCATCGGCGGAAAGGGCGCGCTCGCGGTCATTGATCCCGGACCGGACGATGAGAAGCACCTCCAGTCCCTTCTGGAGACTATCGATCGGCGCCCTGTCAGCCATATTCTCATCAGTCACAAACACCGCGATCATTCCACGCTGGCGCACCGCCTTTCCGCGATCACCGGCGCATCGACGCTCGCTTACGACATCCACGTCGTTGGCAGAGTCGAGCATGGCGAGGCGGCAGTGCTCGACGCCGGCGTGGATGCGCATTTCCGCCCGGACGCGCCGCTTGCCGACAATGCTGTACTCCGGGGAGACGACTGGACGATCCGCGTCCTTCATACGCCAGGCCACGCGGCAGATCATTGTGCCTTCGCCCTCGAAGGCACGGGCATCACCTTTTCGGCCGACCATGTGATGGCGTGGTCAACGACAGTGGTCGCACCGCCGGACGGCTCGATGGCGGACTACATGGCGTCGCTCGACCGGCTGATGGAGCGCGAGGATCGCCTGCTCCTGCCCGGCCACGGGGGCGCTGTGGAAAAGCCGCGAAGCTTCATGCGCGCGCTAAAGGCTCACCGCAAGATGCGAGAGCGCGCGATAATGGAACGGCTTGCCGCAGGAGACCGGAAGGTTCACGAGATCGTTCGCGCCATCTACCGCGACACCGACCCGCGCCTGCACGGGGCCGCCGCGCTTTCCGTTCTGGCACATCTGGAGGATCTGGTCATCCGCGGGCGCGTGGATGCCGATGGCCCGCCATCGATGGATGCTGCGTTCCGGCCGGCGTGAACGTTCACCGCGGCAACACCTTCATCCGATCGTCGAGATCGGTCAGGAAACGTCTTATTCTCATGGCATTGTCACCCAGATCGTGCCGGCCATAGCGCGATGCCGAACGCATATCGACAAACGTCGCTCCCCCCCGATCTTCGACACGTATGGCAACATCATTTGGGAAACCAAGGAGGTAGGTGCGGGCGAGAGCCTCAACGGTTACGCCTTCTGTCGGCTCACCTGATCGCACGACACCAATAACGTCCCACCTCCTGTCATCTACGAGACGGAGAACTGTTTCGAGAACCGTTTCCTGGGGGCGCTCATAGCGCCTTCCAACAAGTTCGGGGTAAGCCTGAAGCACCTGCTCTCTTTGATCCGGTGGCTGAAGGCCCAGCGGATTCATCGGTGGCCGGCGCAACGCCCCGGCGTTCTGGAACAGAGGTGGGTGCCAAACGTCCGTTGCTACATCGGTCAGTTGCGGATGAACAGCCGCCCTATACCCGCTGAATGCGTAGGGAAACAGCACCAGAAGCGAAAGGAGCGCACCAAGAACGGCAGACCCAAGGCCTATCGCGCCCTCCTTCCAAAACTGATGAAATCCGGCGACGGCCGATATCACCCCGCCCAGAGCGAGCAGAAAGCACAGGCCAAGAATCAATAGAAACGGCACGGTCTCAATCAGTCCCTCGCGGTGCGCAAACGCCGACATCACGAAGAGCACAAGCGCAAATCCGCCCAGCCTGGGCGACCACTGCGCCAGCAGAGAATATTGCCGTTCCAGGCTCGCCATCATCATTCGCATGCATCTGCCCCAGGACCTGACTTCCTGCCGATTTCCCTATACCGGTAGCACATCCGGCTGCGAATCGTTCAGAAGCCGTAACGGCGGAACCATTCAGGCCGTACACGCGTTTCAATATGTTCTGGGTTGGGGGGAGTGATGGAAGTCAATGGTAGCATCGTTCACAGGAGATTCTGGTTCCCCGCCGCCATCTCTCGAAATCGTTGAGCTCGAGCTGGCGCTACGCCACCAGGATTTTCTGGAGACAGGTTTTGAAGGCGCGGTCCGTCTCGCTCTCGAACGCATCGGCGGAACGCTTCTGTTCCAGATGCGCATGGATGGCGTCGACGGGTGCGACTGGGTTGCTGCGGTTTCATTGGCTGGCCCCGGCGAGGAGACATTGGCCGTCGTGGCGCAGCCCACCGATGGCGGCCCGCTCAAGGTTGAAGAGGCCGGTTCGAGCAAGCTTCCGGTCGGCCGACTGGCAGCCGCCTATGTCAACCTCATGAAACGGTTATAGGGCACTGCGTCCGGCACGTGCCAATCGTGCGTCCATCTGGACGCACGATAACTCAATGCTTCAGACTCAGCCTTTGCGGCATGCCGCCTGTGCGGCTGCAAGTCGTGCGATCGGCACGCGAAACGGAGAGCAGGACACGTAATCGAGCCCCACTTCGTCGCAAAACGCGATGGAAGCGGTGTCGCCACCATGCTCTCCACATATGCCGAGCTTCACATCTGGCCGTTCCGCCCTGCCCGCCTCCGCAGCCAGGCGCACAAGCGCGCCAACACCATCGATATCGAGCGAGACGAACGGGTCCTGCTCGATAATCCCCTTGCGACGGTAGTCTTCCAGAAAGCTGCTCGCATCGTCCCGCGAAATACCGAACGTGGTCTGGGTTAGGTCGTTGGTGCCGAAGGAGAAAAATTCCGCCTCGCGAGCGATTTCACCCGCATTGAGGGCTGCTCGAGGCAACTCGATCATTGTGCCGACAAGGTAATCGAGCTTCACCCCGTTCTCGCTCATAACCGTCTGCGCGACATCGTCGATGATCTTCTTGACGAAGGAGAGTTCTGCCGCCATGCCGACCAGCGGTACCATGACCTCCGGCATCACAGGCGCACCTGTCCTCGCCGCCGCCTCGGCCGCCGCCTCGAAAATTGCGCGCGCCTGCATCTCTGCAATTTCCGGATAGCAGATGGCCAGACGGCATCCGCGGTGGCCAAGCATCGGGTTGAATTCGTGCAGGCTTTCTGAACGCTCTCGCAACCGATCCGCGTCAACGCCCATAATGGCGGCCACTTCCCCGATCTCCGCCTCCGTCTTGGGGAGAAATTCGTGCAGCGGCGGGTCGAGCAGACGGATTGTTACCGGCAGGCCTGCCATGATCTCGAAGAGTTCGGCAAAATCCGCCCGCTGCATCGGCAACAGCTTGGCGAGGGCGGCGCGGCGCTGTTCCTGCGAATCCGACAGGATCATTTCACGCATGGCGAGAATGCGATCATCGTCAAAGAACATATGCTCGGTGCGGCAAAGGCCAATGCCCTCCGCTCCGAACGAACGTGCCGCCCGCGCGTCGGCAGGCGTCTCGGCATTGGCGCGCACCTTCATGCGTCGCGTCGTGTCGGCCCACTCCATTACGGTGGAGAAATCGCCGGAAAGAGCGGGCTGTTGCATCGGTACGGCTCCGGCCAGAACCTGCCCTGTGGAGCCGTCGATGGTGATCACGTCACCGCGTTTGAAGCTTCGTCCCAAGGCAGTCATGGTGCCGGTGCGATAATCGACGCGCAGGGTGCCTGCTCCCGAATCGCAAGGTTTTCCCATACCCCGCGCGACCACGGCGGCATGGCTGGTCATGCCGCCGCGCGTCGTCAGGATTCCTTGCGCCGCATGCATGCCATGAATGTCTTCCGGGCTCGTCTCGACGCGCACGAGAATGACCTTCGCGCCGCGTTCGGTCATCTCCTCAGCCTCTTCGGAGGAAAAGACAATCTCGCCTGTGGCCGCTCCTGGCGAAGCAGGCAGGCCGGTGGCGATCATGTCGCGTTGGGCATCCGGATCTATGGTCGGGTGAAGAAGCTGATCGAGCGAGGCCGGATCGATGCGGCACAGCGCTTCGGCGCGCGAAATCAGCCCTTCCTCCGCCATGTCGACGGCAATCTTGAGCGCGGCCTTCGTGGTGCGCTTGCCGGAGCGGGTCTGAAGCATCCACAGCTTGCCGCGCTCTATGGTAAATTCGAGATCCTGCATGTCCCGGTAGTGGCTTTCCAGCCGCCCCGCGACCTCTACGAAGGAGGCGAAGGCGTCGGGCATCAGCTTTTCCAGTGATGGCAAATCCGACCCGGCCTCCCGACGTGCCGCTTCCGTCAGGCTCTGGGGTGTGCGGATTCCCGCCACCACGTCCTCACCCTGCGCGTTCACGAGGAACTCGCCATAAAGCCGCTTTTCGCCGGTCGAAGGGTTGCGCGTAAAAGCCACGCCCGTGGCCGATGTCTCGCCCATATTGCCGAACACCATTGCTTGCACGTTCACCGCCGTGCCCCAGCTTTCGGGTATCTCGTGCAGGCGGCGATAGGTGACGGCTCGCGGTGTCATCCAGCTGGAAAAGACCGCGCCGATCGCGCCCCAGAGCTGCGCGCGCGGGTCCTGCGGAAAGGGTTCGCCGAGGGCGGCTTCCACACGTTCCTTGTAGAGCGTGATGACCGTGAGCCAATCCTCGGCCGTGAACTCCGTATCCTGATCGTAGCCGCGGCGGGCCTTTTCATCGGCAAGGATCTCCTCGAACATCTCATGATCGAGGCCAAGCACCACCTGGCTGTACATCTGAATAAAGCGCCGATAGCTGTCGCGGGCAAAACGCGCATCGCCCGACTCGGCGGCCAGCGCCTCCACCGTCTCGTCATTGAGGCCGAGGTTGAGAACCGTATCCATCATGCCCGGCATGGAGGCGCGCGCACCGGAACGCACCGAAACGAGCAAAAGGCGTTCCGCATCGCCGAATCGGCGCCCTGCAAGTTGGCCCACCTCGTCCAGCGCGGCTTCCACCTGCGCTTCGAGTTCGGCCGGATAGGTGCGGCGATTGTCGTAGTAATGCGTGCAGACTTCGGTCGTAATCGTGAAACCTGGCGGAACGGGCAGGCCCAGATTGCACATTTCCGCAAGATTGGCACCCTTGCCGCCCAGCAGGTTCCTGTCGGCTGCCCTGCCCTCGGCTTTCCCGTCTCCAAAGCTGTAGACCCACTTGGTCATGCGACCCTCCACGACAAGCTGCACACCTGCCGATAGCCGAAAAACGCACACCACTCCATGTGGTCCGGCCGCATTGGCAAAGGAAAATCGATTTAGCTCCCGCGGGTCAGTGCAAACATCGCATCACGCTGGTTTTCTCTTGCGCACATTCGCGGGCATGGTAAGAACATAACATGAACAGAAAAACGGGAGTGAACAATGCGTGAGACGGGCAAGCTCGACTATTTGGAGATGCCGGCTCAGAACGGCACGATCGACAGCGTCAAGGCCTTTTACGCCAACGCCTTCGCCTGGTCGTTCACCGACTATGGCCCAAGCTATTCAGCGTTCAGCGAAGGTCTTGACGGCGGCTTCTACAGAGACGCTCACCAAGGAACGGGAAAGCCTCTTCCCGTGATTTTTTCACACGATCTTGAGGATACGTTGCGGCGCGTGGAAGCGGCTGGCGGGCGTATCGTGGAGCCGATTTTCGAGTTCCCTGGCGGG
>JAJUHJ010000058.1 GCA_029279965.1 Phyllobacteriaceae bacterium | reverse complement strand
TCCCAGATCCTCGATCCCGCGCAGTTCTTGAAGGTGATTGATATCGACAAGCCGGACGCCGTCGACGAGCCTGAGGTTCAGCGACGCCACGAGGCTTTGCCCCCCCGCGATGGGCTTTGCATCCGCCCCGCCTTCCCGCAGTAGCGTCAGCGCGTTATCCAGATCGACGGCACGCGCATATTCCAATGGACTGGCCTTCATCGAATTCCTCCCAGATCAGATGAAGTCCTCCCGCCATATTCATGGTCGTGGCAGAGGAGGGTTGGCGCTATCGAGAAACTCCACCGTGGTAAAGGATAACACGGTATCGCCGATATTCTCCAGATCGTGTGTCATCGACTCGCCCGGATTGAAACGGAAATGCCTGGTGTCTCCGGGCTCGTAATCCACCTCGGCGACGTGGCCATCACTATAACGTGAACGCGCCTTCCCCTTGCTCGTCGCACACCAGAAATAATCAAGGACATGCGTATGGAAGGGCAGCCGCTCTCCGGGCTTGAGTTCCAGCAACCAGACCCGCACCCGATCAGACTCGCTGACAAGGTCGCTTCCAACTCGCCCGTTTTCAGCCGCTTTCTCCAGTTCCGCGAGCAATTCCTCACTCCAGTGCGGTTTAGCGAGAAATGGATGAGACAAAGGCTGCGCCATGGTGGGCCTCCCTAACATTGTACGGCGGGTTTGGCCTTTCTGCCCTCCTGCCGCATTGACACGTCCAACTGCACGTTATTTATATAGTGATAAATAGAAGATGCCAAGTCAATTCTCTAGGAGAATGAGCACTCATGAATGGACGCGCACTCGTGGCGGGAGGTTCCATCGGCGGCCTCTTTGCAGCCGTGCTTCTGCACACTCACGGCTGGGAGGTCGACGTTTTCGAGCGAAGCGACGTGGAACTTGCCGGGCGCGGTGCAGGCATCGTCACGCATGCGGAACTGATAGATATCCTGCGCCAGTGCAATGTCAGCACCGATGCGCTGGGGGTCGCAGTGGAAAAGCGCGTTGCCTATGACCGCGACGGACGGGCGATACGCGCGATCGACATGCCTCAAGTGGTCACCTCATGGGACCGTATCCATTCGCTGTTGCGCGCGGCCGTTCCTGAGGGGCGTTATCACCTCGGCCGGCAGGCAACCGGCTACAGCGAAATGGAAAACGGCGTTACCGTCCATTTTTCCGACGGCGGCAGCGCCACCGGTGACCTTCTGGTAGGCGCCGATGGTTTCCGTTCCTCGATAAGGGGACAGATGTTCCCGGAGGTTCAACCGGTTTATTCCGGCTATGTCGTCTGGCGAGCGCTGGTCGATGAGGCCGCTTTGCCGAAGACGCTCCGAGATGAAGTCTTCCGCCATTTCGGCTTCTTCCTGGCCACGGGTAACCAGGTCGTCGGCTACCCCATTGCCGGGCCCGGTAACGATCTATCGCCGGGAAGGCGGCGTTATAATTTCGTCTGGTACACGCCCGCGGAGGGCAACGAGCTTTGCGAAATGCTGACGGATGCGGCAGGCGTTCGCCATGACATTTCCATCCCTCCGCCGCTCATCCGCGATGAGGTCATCGAGGCCATGCACCGCAAGGCAGAAGCCGCGCTCGCCCGGCCGTTTGTGGAAATGCTGCGTCTTTCGGAAAGGCCGTTCTTTACGCCGATCTATGATCATGCTTCTCCCGCCATGGCCAGGGGACGGGTTGCCCTTTCGGGCGACGCGGCGTTCGTGGCGCGCCCACATGTCGGGATGGGGGTGACGAAGGCGGCGGGCGACGCATTGGCCCTTGCCCGCTGTCTCGAAGGAACCGGCTCTATCCGGGAGAAACTGGCGGAGTTCAGCCGCCAGCGCACCGTGCGAAGCCACGCTGCCTTCGCACGTGGACGAACCCTGGGCTCCTATATTTATGAAAAGCCGGAGCACGGCGACAATCTCGACGGTGCATCCAACCCCAACATCGAGATCATCATGGATCAGACGGCTGTCGCCATCTGATCCCGTTCATTTTCAGGACGCTTCCTGCTGGACGGCGCCGCGGTACCAGTCCGCGATCTCTTCGCCCTTCATCCAGGCGACCTTGTCATGCGTCAGCATATGATCAAGCAGCTTTTCGAAATACCCGATCCGATGGGGCACGCCCGTTAGATATGGATGCACGCTGATGGCCATCACGCGGGCGTTGCTTTCGCCATCCTCGTACAGCCGATCGAACTGATCCACGCATCGTTGCATAAATGCGTTGGAAGGCATGTGCTGCACGGCATGCACGACAATGTCGTTCGTCTCGACGGTATAGGGGACCGACAAAATTGGACCATGGGCGGTGCGAAGGTCGCATGGCAAATCGTCGATCACCCAGTTTGCAACATATTCGATACCCGCTTCCCGCAGGTGATCGAGCGTGTCTTCAGTCTCCGTCAGACCCGGGCTTTCCCAACCGCGTGGTGGTTTTCCCGTGAAGGAGCGGATCGCTTCGACGGTTTGGGCGATGGCGCCGCGTTGATCCTCCACATGGTGCATCGGCCGCTGCACGAACCCGTGGCCCATGAACTCCCAGTCTGCCTTCAACGCCTCCTCCGTAACCCGAGGGTAGCTGGAGCAAACCGACCCGTTCAGCGCCAATGTCGCCTTCAGGCCACGCCGCTTAAGCGCTTCCAGGATGCGCCAGAATCCCACGCGCATTCCATATTCATGCCAGGACCAGTTCGGTACATCCGGCAAGAGAGGCTGCCCCATGGGTGGGCTCAGCACCGTCCGCGGCATCGGGCGCTCGATAGACCATTCCTCCACATTGACAATAAACCACACAGCCACTCGGGCATCTTCCGGCAGCCGCAGGCGCGGCCGGTCGATGAACGCCTCAAATGGTGCGCGATCACTCATACGTTGCATGTTTGCTTCTCCTTCGCCGATGGCCGCTTGGTATCTGCCGCCTCGGTTGCCACGACAGTGTATCAGATGGAAATGCCAAGCAGCCTGGCCGCCGTCAGACCGCCGACCTTGGCTGCATCCTCTTCGCTCAACGGCGTGCTCACGATATGCTCGACCGGGTCGTAATCCGCCATGTCGTAAGGATAATCTGTTCCCATGACGATCTTGTCCGCACCGTAAACCTTCACGAGATATTCGAGCTGGTGCGGCGTGAAAACGACACTGTCGAAATAGATCTTCCGCAGATATTCCGTCGGAGGCTTGGGCAGGCCCGCATTGGAGTCCTTCCGTGCCCCCCAAGCATGGTCGATGCGTCCCGCATAGGCAGGAAGGTAACCACCGCCATGAACGGCGAGGATCTTGAGATCCGGCATCCGCTCCAGGAGCCCCGAGAAGATGATATGGTGCAGCGCCACCGTCGTCTCCAGCGGGTTCCCGATGACATTGGAGAAATAAAAGTCGCGGAAGCGTTCGCCATGGGTGAAGCCGTTGGGGTGGATCATCACCAGTGCGCCGAGTTCCTCGGCTTTCTTCCAGAAGGGCTCGAAACGGGGAGCGGCAAGCTCTTCCCCGTTCACATTGGTCAGCACTTCGACGCCCTTGAACCCAAGGTCGTTTACGCAGCGCTCCAGCTCGGAAACCGCCTCTGCAGGCTCTTGCAGAGCCACCGTGCCGAGACCTGCAAACCGGTCGGGACGCTTGGCGACAAAGGCAGCAACGCCGTCATTGACCATCGTGGTCCCCTTGAGCGCATATTCAAGGGGAACCTGATAGTAGCACTGGAAGGGCGGCGGTGCGACGAGCTGGAAATCGATTCCCATCTTGTCGAGGACTTTGAGGCGATCGTCCATATCGGTCATCGCGAGCTTGCGATCGCTGTCCTGCTGCTGGTTAATCGCCTTCGTCTCATCGTTGGAATGGCGAACCATCGCAATTTCATGAAGGTTGAGATTCTGACCGACATACTCAGCCGCTTCAGGCACCGCCACATGGGCATGAACGTCAATTGTCTTCGTCTTGAGACGCAGCACTTCGCCGGGTGCCTTGCGCGCGGTGGTGGCGCCGTAGCGGTTTACATTTGCGCCCAGTTCCGGCGTATCGATCGTGCTGTGTTCCATGTCGTCCTTCCTCGTGTTGCGGCAGCGAAGCGGGTGAACCGGCGCGAATGCGCCGGTTCCGGTTCTCCTGCCGGAGCTTGATGATTGGGACCGGGCGCAATTTGCGGACGCCCGGCCATGCTCGTTACATGTTCTCTTCGCGCCAGGTCTCGACCTCGGCGGCCACCTCCTCGCGCGACCAGTCATTGGCGGGTTCGATGAACCTGTCATCCAGGAAGGTTGAAGGATCGAACTCCTCTTCCAGCACGCCGACCGCCATCAGCCGGGGCTGAATATCCGCCCACACATCCGCTTGAAGATCGCCCGCAAGCTCCGTCGTGGAGATATTCATCGGAATCGAGGCATAGAGAAATTCACGGCCGAACTCCTCGTTCTCCCATTCCGCAGGCACTGCCGCCTTGGTCATGGCTTCCACCACGTCCCGATCAACCTCGGCGACATACATTCCCTTCGACCATGCCCGCAGGAAGCCCTCAAGCTGCTCGCTCAACTCCTCGATCCGGTCGGTGTTGGCCACGAAGGAGTTGGCAGGTGTTTTGGAGACTTCCTCTGGTGTGATGAGTCGGATGGCGATGCCATTCGCTTGAAACGCCAACCAGTCCGGCACGGCGCCGGCTATTGCCGACACGGTCTGGTTCCTGAACGCGCTGGCCAGAGTTGGCCCAGCCTCGCCGACCACCACCGTCTGGACGTCGTCAATCGAGATGTCCGCCGTATCCAGCGCGATTGCCAGCGTCTGCCTGTCGCGATCGGAGACAAGGCCGACAGTCGTGCCTTTCAACTCCGAGACGTCCTGGATCTCGCTCTCGGCGGATACAGCGATGCCTTCGGGAGCATTCTGCATCACCTCATAAAGGACCTTCACATTTGCTTCGGCCTTCACCGCCGCAAATGTCTGCTGCGGGTCCAGCATGGCCAGATCCGCCTGGCCGTTCTGAACGAACGCAACATATGGAATGGTCGTGGATGAAGGTAGCAGGTTGACTGCGATCCCTTCCTCTTCGAAATAGCCGAGTGCTTCGCCGACAATGAGCGGATAGAAATGGGCCGAGCGCGGCAACGGCATCAGAACGTTTACCGTCGTCAATTCCTGGGCAATGGTGGTGCTGGCCGGAGCTGCCAGAGTGGCGGCAAGCAGTGCTCCCATCAGTCGTTTCATATTTCTCCTCCTCCTGCAGTGAGTGTCTGCATCGACGTCATGGTTCCGTCCGCCTCCAGGCGGCTGCCCGCCGCTTGGAAACAGAGGCCATACGCGCATCCCGACGCCAGAAGACCACCCTGTCGTCGAGAAGCTCCATCACCGTGAAAAGGGTAAGGCCCATCACGGACATGCTGAGCAGCGTTGCTATGGCCGCAGCCATTTCCAGCTGAAATGAGTAGCGCTGCATGAGCACACCAACGCCTTCCGTGGCCTGGGTGAACTCCGCCACTACGGCGCCGATGAGAGCCGTGGTCATGGCGATCTTCAGGCCCGCGAGGGCCGTGGGCAAGGCGGCCGGCAGGCGCAGCTTCCAGAAAGTCTGGGCGCGGCTGGCGCCGAGCGCGCGGAACATCTCCATGCGGTCAGTGTCGTTCTGTGTCAGTCCGGAAAGCGTGTTCACGAAGACGGGAAAGAAGCTGATGATCGCGGCAAGCGCGATCTTCGAACTCCACCCGAAGCCGAACCAGGCGATGATGATCGGCGTCAGAGCGAGGCCCGGCGTGACGTTGAGCACGATGGCGTAGGGTGCGATATAGCGCCGGAAAGTGTCATTCAGCGCCGAGCTGACCGCCAGGGTGATGCCGACTGCGGCACCGATGAAGAAACCTGCCACGGCTTCGTACATGGTGACGAAGAAATGCCAGTATATCGTGCCCTCTACGAAATAAAGCTGGCCGATGGCTGCAAAGATCTTGCTTGGCCGCGGCAACAGGAACTCGCTGATCAAGCCGGCAGAGGTAAGTCCCTCCCAGACCGCCAGCAGGAGGATGAGGATGCCGGCATGCGCCACGAAAGACATCCCTTGCGAGGCAAGGCGGTACATCTTCACGCTTCTCGCCGCGTCGTTCACGCTTGCCATGTCACGCCCCCATCTTTCTGTGCCATGCGGCTGCGCGCCGGCGGCCCACCGTGGCGGCACGCTCGTCCTTGCGCCAGAACACCACCCGATTGTCGATCGCCTCCATCGTTCGGAAGATGAGAAAACCAAGCGCCGTCAGGCTTAGAAGACAGGCGAAGGAGGAAGCCATGTTAAGCGAGGCCGTATAGCGCTTGAGGAGCACGCCCATTCCTTCATTGGCAGAAATGAACTCCGCCACCAGTGCACCCGAAAGCGCGGAGGCCATCGCCAGGCGCAGGCCCGCCATGATGATCGGCGTCGCATCCGGCAGCATCAGCTTCATGAAGATCTGCCGCTTGTTCGCTCCCAGCGAACGAAAGAGCTGATGCGCTTCCTCGTTCACGTTGAGCATGCCGCTCAGCGTGTTGACGAACGGCGCGAAGAAGCACACCAGCGTGATGATCGCGACCTTCGAACTCCACCCGAAGCCGAGCGCGGCGATGAGCAATGGAGCCACCGCGATGCGCGGTGTTGCTTCGAGCACGATCACATAGGGCTTCAGGAAGCGGCGCACGAGCGGATTCAGCCCGACGATGATCGCAAGCCCGATGCCCAGTGCCGAGCCGGCGGCAAACCCTGCCAGCACCTCGGCGATGGTGATGAAAAGATGCCACCATATGCTGCCCTGGACGAGATAGAGCTCGTACATGGATTGCACGATGGCAACCGGACGCGGGAAGGTCAGCTCATCAAGCAGACCGAGCCGCGTCGACAGCTCCCATACGATCAACAGGGTGGCCAGGATTGCCAGATGCCTCAAAATGCGCTTCGAGGTCAGCGACAAGCCCCGGCCGCCAGGCGGAGTGGAAATCGCGGATTCGGAGACAGCCATCAGTGTTCTCCGAGGATGTCGCGCACCTGCGCAACCATTGCGTTGAATTCCGGAGTCTGCTGAAGATCGAGTTCGCGCGGGCGTGCGAAAGGCACGTCCACCACATGCGCCAGGCGCCCCGGGCGCGGCGTCATGACCATGACCTTATCGGCCAGGAAGATGGCCTCACCGATGTTATGGGTAACAAAGAGCGTCGTCGCGCCGACCTCGCCGACAATACGCATCAGCTCGAGATTGAGCCGCTCGCGCGTGAATTCGTCCAGTGCGCCGAAGGGCTCGTCCAGAAGCAGAATGTCGGCGCCGGTCTGAAGGAGACGAGCCAGCGCCACCCGCTGCTGCATGCCGCCGGAGAGCTGCGCCGGGAACGAGAAAGCAAAATCCTTGAGGCCAACCATCGTCAAAAGCTCGATGGCCCGCTGGCGGTCCGCCTTTGTCGGCTTGCGGTGGATTTCCGTGGGCAGGAGCACGTTCTCAACGGACGTGCGCCAATCGAGCAGCGTCGCTCTCTGGAACATCATGCCCACATCCTCATGCGGACCGTCGATCTCCTTTCCATGGACCGTGAGGCTGCCGGAACTGCGTTCGATCAAGCCGGCCACAAGACGCAGCAATGTCGACTTTCCGCAGCCGCTTGGGCCCACCAGCGAGACAAAGGCCCCCTTGGGGATATCGAAGTTGGCGTCCTCCAGCGCGACGACCGCGCCATTGCCGAAAGTCTTGCCGACATTGCGCCCGCTGATGACAGTTTCAGCGCCGGCGCTTGTCTCTTCCCGTTCCACGGGGCGTGCCACAGCGTTCACTTCAAGCTCCTCCTCAATTCGCGAAGACTCCCCGGCAGGCATAAGCCCGGCCGCCCGAAGCCACCGCTTCACCATCGTCGCTGTTCGGAACGATGGCTTTCCTCGTCCCTTGCGCCCCCCTTAAGAAGCTGCTCCTCCGTCTGCCCCGACGATGGGATCCCTCATCCCACGATCGGGCGGTTCTCCAATCCGCGCATGATCTGCCCGCGCGACTTCATCACATGCTTGCGCACGATTCTCGCGGCCTGCCCCGCATTGCGGGCCTGCAAAGCATCAATAATGGCATTGTGATCGGCCAGGGGGTCTTCAAACCCGCCACTCTTGCGCAGCGTCGAAAGCGAAATAACGCAAAGGCGGTCGTAGAATTCCATGACGCGGCGCATCTCCTCCGCCAGCCGTATATTCTTCGACAGCACGCTCAACGCGTGATGGAATTTGCGATTGTAGCGTGCAAACACCTGGATCGAGGACATATCAGCCTGGCGGAAGCCATCCAGCCCGGAAAGCTCCTCATCACTGGCCGTCTGCACGATCTTGCGCGCGACGGCGACCTCCAAAATGGCGCGCAACTCCAGAATGTCTTCCGCATCCTTGACGGAGATCGGACGCACGCGATGCCCGCGGCGCGGTGAGATCTCCACGAGCCCTTCGAACTCCAGCTTCTGCATGGCATCGCGCACGGGGGATTTGGATACCCCAAAACGCTTCGCCAACTCGCTTTCCCGCAGCTCGACGCCGGGCATGAGCGAGCACGATAATATCTCACCGCGGACCAGTTCGAAGATGCGATTGCGTTCCAAGCTCACTATAAAACTCCCTCCCCTGATATATCAGAGAATGGTCCAGCAGCGCCCTTGAGTCAATCGACAATCCTACAAAAACATCACATTTCCGCGGCGGGCTATTCGCTTCGGTACGAGGCCGTAACAACCGGCTGCCCGGTTTCGGCAGAGCGCGAAATCGCCTCCAAAACCTCAATATTTCCAACCTTTTGAGCATCGGTGAACGGATAATCCGCCTTACCTTCGATCTGATCGACGAAGGACTCGATGTTCGCCCGCACTGTGTCCGTCCACTCGTAGACGGTTTCCTGCCGTGGTTCACCGCTCTTCTGGAAGATCAAAGTAGATGGCCCTGGCGTATCAGGATGCTCATGATTTCGGAATTCCACCCACGCCTTCGATCCGAAAACGGTAAAGCGCAGATAGAGCGGCGTATAGAGAATGGCGTTGAGATAGGCCGTGGCCCCGCTCTTAAAGCGCAAGAGAGCGGAGACGACGTCGCCAGTATCTCCCTCCAGCACCCTCTGCGCGGTCGAGGCATAGACTTCGCTCACCGGCCCGAAGAGGTTCACATAGGCATCCGTCAGGTGGATGCCCATGGCGGTCATACCGGCTGCCGGGCTCTCCTTGGCTGAACGACGCCAGTCCGTCGTCGGAACGTTGATCAGCTTGTCGTGACTGAAATTCGATTCCGCATGCATGATCGTGCCGAGTTCACCCTCGCGTACGAGGCGCTGCACCTCCAGCATTGCCAGCTCGAAGCGCCGCTCATGCCCGATGCCGAGCACGACGCCGGCCTCGCGACAGACAGTCACCGACTGCTCGGCTTCCGCGCGCGTCAACGCAAGCGGCTTTTCGCAGAACACATGCTTACCGGCGGTAGCAGCTTCCGCGACCTGGCGCGTGTGCATGCCGTTCGGCGTACACAGAATGACCGTGTCGATATCCGGATCGGCCAGAACCGCCGCATATTCCTCATGCAGCGTCAGTCCGTGAGTGGCTGCAAACTCGCGGTGCGGTTCGGGATTCACCTCGACCGCCGCCACGATCTTCAGCCGTTCGGAATCCTTCATCCGGTCGACGATGGTCCGGCCCCACCAACCAAGGCCCACTATTGCGGCATGTCTCACGCGCTGTCCTCCTTATACTGCTGGCAGGGAAATCTCAGTCGGCGGCCTGTGCATAACCGACATTGCGGCCGCCATAACGACGCACGCGGATATTGGCCTGTTCCGCATGCCCGACAAAACCTTCAAGCATGCACAGGCGCGAGCAGGCCTCGCCGATCGACGCGCTTGCCTCATCCGTCAGAACCTTTTGATAGGTGCATGTTTTCAGGAATTTTCCGACCCAAAGCCCGCCGGTGTAGCGGGCAGCTTTTCTCGTCGGCAGCGTGTGGTTCGTACCGATAACCTTATCGCCGAAAGCCACATTGGTGCGGGGACCGAGGAAGAGTGCGCCGTAATTCGTCATGTTCTCGAGGAAATAGTCGGGATCCTTCGTCATCACCTGCACATGCTCGGAGGCAATACGATCGGCCTCCTCCACCATCTCCTCGTCGCTGTCGCAGACGATGACCTCTCCGAAGTCGTTCCAAGCCCGCCCGGCCGTTTCCGCCGTCGGCAGAATCGCAAGCAGACGGTCGACCTCGGCCATCGTCTCGCGCGCCAGGCGTTCCGACGTGGTTAGCAGAATCGCTGGTGAGGTCGGGCCGTGCTCAGCCTGGCCAAGCAAGTCGGTCGCGCAAATCTCCGCGTCGACACTTTCATCGGCGATCACAAGGGTCTCGGTCGGACCAGCGAAAAGGTCGATGCCCACCCGCCCGAAAAGCTGCCGCTTGGCTTCGGCCACGAATGCGTTGCCGGGGCCCACCAGCATATCGACGGGAGCAATGGTTTCCGTTCCCAGCGCCATCGCCGCGACGGCCTGAACGCCGCCAAGGACGAGGATCTCGTCGGCGCCAGCCAGATGCATCGCCGCGACAATCGCCGGATGCGGTCCTCCCTCGAAGGGCGGGGCTGCCGCAACGACACGCTTCACGCCGGCCACTTTCGCGGTCACCACGCTCATATGGGCGGAAGCCACCATCGGATATTTGCCGCCAGGCACGTAACAACCGACCGCGTTGACGGGGATATTTCTGTGCCCAAGAATGACGCCGGGCAAGGTCTCCACTTCGATATCCTTGAGCGCTGCCCGCTGTTCTTCGGCAAAGCGCCGCACCTGCGCCTGCGCAAAGCGGATATCTTCCAGATCGCGGCTTGCAACCTGTCCCAGCGCTTTTTCAATTTCCTGCTCGCTCAGGACAAAGCTCTCAGGCGACCATTTATCGAACTTGTCGGAAAGGGCGCGAACCGCCGCGTCGCCTTCATTTTCGACGCGCTGCAGAATGTCCTCGACGGTCGCACGCACAGCGGCATCCGCCTCGGCTCTTCCTTCGGCTCCCACTGCATGCTTGAGGTGCTTGACCATCTTTCCATATTCCTCCGAGATTGTGCGAATAGAACGCTTCACTGCGGTGCGCCCGTACTGGAGTCCGCCAAAGCGTGGGCAGGATAGAAACGCGCTATTCCGTGAAAATGCCCGGTCCGCAGACCTTATTTATCGAGTGAAAAACAAAGCCGGAGCCATGTCAAGGCGGATTCCGCATTGGCAATTCGGCATCACCCGGTTTATTTATCTTCCGATCAATATTGGCTCCTCTACCTCCGACAAGGGTTGACCTCTCACCGCCTCTTCATCCACTTCATAGCTTTCGATCAGGCACATCTTCAGTTGAGACGATCATGACAGACGACCGCACAGTGGAACCGGAAGCGCCTCGCAAGAAGAGGCGACGGGTCCGCAGCAAGCCCGAGGAACGCTACCGTGAATTCGTTCAGAAGGCCGTCGAGCTCTTTGCCGAAGTCGGCTTCGATGCGGGCACGCGTGAGCTTGCGCAAAGGCTGAACGTCACACAACCCCTGCTCTATCGCTATTTCCCCTCCAAGGAGGACCTGATCGCCGCGGTTTACAAGGAGATTTATCTCGACCGGTGGAAACCCGAATGGGAGGCCATGCTCGCGGATGAATCCGTCCCCATCCTCGCACGCTACCAGGCATTCTACGAAGACTACACCTCGACCATCTTCACCGATGAGTGGCTCCGCATCTATTTGTTTGCCGGACTGCGCGGCGTCGATATCAACCGCCGCTACATCATCAATGTCGAAGAGCGCATCCTGCACCCGATGGCCCGGAGCGTGCGCCGGACGCTCGGCATCGATGACAGCGTTCCGATCAACCCACAGGAGGTCGAACTCTTCTGGACCTTGCACGGCGGCATCTTCTATCACGGTGTTCGCAAGCACGTTTACGACCTTCCCTGCCCGGTCGATACATCGCAGATGATCGCCAATGGGCTGAAAGCGTTCATCGAAGGTGCACCCCGCGTCATACAGCCGTGGCTTCACAAACAACAGGAATAGGACCAGCTGTCACTGCGCCGTCCATCCGCCATCGACCTTGAGGCTATCACCATTGATGAGAGCGGCCGCCGGCGAGGCAAGAAACAGGACTGCTGCCGCGACATCCTCCGGTTGCGCGAGCTTGCCCATGGGAATGCGATCGAACACGAACTTCGAAAAATCAGGATCAGCGAACATCGGTTCGGTCATCGGCGTGACGACGAATGTCGGCGCCACCGACACCACGCGCACACCTTGCGGCCCAAGCTCCACGGCCATCGCCTTGGTCAGGCCTTCGACCGCATGTTTCGTCATGCAGTAGACCGTGCGCCGGGGTGAACCGACATGTCCCATCTGCGAGGACATGTTGATGATGACGCCCTTTCCCTGCGCAACCATCCTGCGCGCCGCAGCCTGCGCGGTCAGGTAGACGGAGCGGATGTTGAGGGCGATGAGGCTGTCGAGGGTTTCACAGTCGACCTCGACCATCGGCATCGGCCGGTTGCCGCCGGCGTTGTTGACCAGAATGTCGATGCGCTCCATACCCTCGATGCGGCGATAAAAGCCTTCATCGAGCACATCGGCGGCCCAGCCTTCCATCTGCCCTTCGGCGGCAGCACAAAGCTCATCCAGATCTTTCTGGGTGCGCGCCACGGCAATCACACGCGCTCCGGCCTGCGCCAGCGCAAGAGCGATGGAACGGCCAATGCCGCGTCCAGCGCCGGTCACCACGGCAACCTGGCCGGACAGGTCAACCGAGAATTTCGGCGCCTCGCTCATGCCTGCCCCGTTTCCGCCACCAGGTTGCAGGCGCGTATCGCCGCCACGGCGCATTCCTCGTCCACATCCGATGTATCGCCGCTCACTCCGACCGCGCCCAGCAGCGTGCCGTTCTGGTCGCGCAACAACACACCGCCCGGCACCGGAATGAGGCGGCCATGAGAAGAGGCGGCGAGTGCGGCAAAGAAGGACGGATTGGTTTGGGCCCGTTCGCCGAGCGTGCGCGTCGGCAGTCCCATACCAAGAGCGCCCCAGGCTTTGCCGTAGGCGATCTCGCAACGGAGTATACCGCTATCGTCGCTTCTCTTGAGCACCACCACGTGACCGCCGCTGTCGAGAACCGCCACGGTTAACGGCGCAGCGTCACGAGACCGGCCGGCTTCCAGCGTCTCCTCAGCAATGCGATCGGCAATGGCCAGTGTGAGTCTGCTCATTTCGCTTCCTTTTCAACATGACCCGAAAGCACTTTCAGAACCTCGAACAGTGCTGCCGTGTCCTCCTTGTCACGCCCCTCGCTCAAAGCCGCCATATAGTAGGGCAGGCTTGCAGCCATCAGCGGCAAAGGCGCCCTTACATCGCGCCCATGATCCAGAATAAGTGTCAGGTCCTTCATATAGACGTCCATCTTCATGGTCGCCGGCTCATATTCGCGCTTGATCATCATCGGCGCCCGCACCTCGAACATGCGCGAGGAACCGGCACCCGATGAGATCGCATCGTAGACCATCTGCAGATCCAGGCCTGACTTCTCGGCAAGGAGAAGAGCTTCGGCCGCCGCGAGATTGTGGATCGTCACGAGCAGATTTGCGACGTATTTCAGCTTCATGCCGGCGCCGAACGGTCCGACATGGCGCACATCACGCGCAAATCCTTCGAAGACAGGTAAAATCGCGTCGAAAGCGGGCTTGTCGCCACTCGCATAAACGACGAGATCGCCCACCGCCGCCTGCGCTCCCGTGCCGCTGACGGGGCAATCGAGCAGCGCGGCCCCTTTCTCCTCCAGTGCCGGCTTGACCTCTTCCTTGGCATCGATCGGCAGCGTGCCCATTTCGGCCACCACCATGCCTGGCCGCGCGGCATCGGCGATCCCCTCGGCCCCAAGAACCACGTCACGAAGGGCGGGAATTGACGCGAGCGCGATGAGAATGTGATCGCAGCCTTCCGCAACGGCACGGGGTGAATCAAAGGCCTCGCCGCCACATTCCTTCAATGCAGCCGCAGCGGCAGGCATTGGGTCAAAGCCGGCCACGGAAAAGCCGGCCTTGCGCAAATTGCGCGCATAGGCCATGCCCATGATACCGAGGCCGATGATCCCAACCGTGGGCCGCAGGGTTGACCTGTTGACACTCACATTTGGCCTCGCGCATCTGCCAGCCACGGTCCAATAGCTCCGGCAAAGGCTTCGCTGTCCTCCATATTGGGAACATGCGCAAGCCCGTCCAAAATCTTGAACTCCGCCACTGGTGTCCGCTCTGCCATTTCTGCCATCGCGTCCTTGGGGGCGCCCAGGTCATCGCTGCCGACAACATAGAGAACCGGGGCCCGCAGCTTCCCGAGGTCCTTGAGGTAATCCAGTTCCTTCAAGGCGTGCGCGCACCCGATATAGCCATCCGGTGACGTTTCCCGGATCATCGCGGCTGCTTTGTCGATCACCTCCTGGGGACAGGACGGCGTGAACCACCGCTCAAGTGTACCCGCCACAACCGCTTCCATGCCACCCTCATTGATGGCCGCAATGCGCTGATCCCAGCTTTGCACGAAAGGCGCCGGTGCATCGGCCCGCGCGTCGCAGACGATCATGCGTCCAACTCTTTGCGGATGGTCAAGACCGAGCCCGAGCGCCGTCATGCCGCCGAGCGACAGCCCCATTACATCCGTCTGTTCAACCTCAAAGTGGTCGAGGATGGCGATCATGTCGGCTACGAGCATGTCAAAATTGTAGGGCGGTGGCGGTGCTTCGCTTCCGCCATGGCCCCGTGTGTCATAACGCAGGACCCGGTGCGTGCGTGTGAGGAAGTCTATCTGCCCGTCCCACATACCCATGTCCGCGCCGAGCGAATTGGAGACAAGCAACCACGGCTTGCCTGCCTCCCCGTCAACCCTGACAGCCAGCCCGACATCTCCGGAGTGAACGATGGAATGTGTCATTCTGCAGCCTCTCCAACCGAATCTTTCACGGCGTCATTGACTGCCGGCACAACCTTTTCCGCCATGAGCCGCATGGATCTCTTGGCAAGGACCGGATCCACCCAATCATGGCCCGCGTAAAGCAAGGTGCCAAACGGACCAACCGTTTCCCGGAAGGCAACGAGTTCTTCGGCAACCTTGTCGGGAGTGCCATAGGTGACGAGCCTGTCGAGCACGTAATCAAGCGTCACCTCGTCATCGGGCATGGACTGATCTTCCTTGAAGAGGTTCGCCCGCCCATTCTTCACCAGCTTGGTGAGGAGTTGCTTGTAATAGAAAACATAGGGGCTGTTGGGCCCACGTGCGTAGGCGCGGGCGGTTTCCATGTCGTCGGCGACAAAAACGCTTTTGGCGACCCGCCAATTGCCGAAGTCCACGGGACGTCCGCCGGCGCGACACCCTTCCGCGTAGCTGTCCTTGTGCGTTGCCACCCATTTCGGCATCAGGAAGTTGGCCGAGATCGGATCCCAGCCGCGCGCTGCCGCCGCCGTCACGCCCTTGGAGAAAGGCGCCACTGCTGTGACGATGATCGGCGGGTGCGGGTCCTGCAAAGGTTTTCCAATGGCCCCCTGCCCGATGTCCAGCATCAGGGTCTTTTCGGTGCTGATCTCCCAGAACTTGCCCTTGAGGTTATAAGGTGGGTCCTCTTTCCAGAGCGCCAGAACCATGTCGATGCCTTCGAGGAACATGGCATTGCGGTCATTGTCGAGATTGCCGAAAATTTCCGCATCGGAAAGAAGACCGCCGGGGCTGATCCCGAAATTCAGCCGGCCATCCAGCAAATGGTCAAGCATGGAAATCTGGCTGGCAACGGCTGCCGGATGCGTGTTGGGAAGATTGACGGTGCCGGTGCCCAGCCGCATGCGCTTCACCCGGTCCGCAAGACTGGCCAGGAAGACGACGGACGAGGTGATGTTTTCGGCAAGATCGGTCACATGTTCGCCGACATAGGCCTCGCTAAACCCGAGTTCGTCAGCGAGGATGAACGCCTCCTGGTCCTCGCGCAGGGACTGCCGCCAGTCCTTGTCGAGGGGATGGATCGGCATCGTGAAGAATCCGAGTTGCATGAACCGTGGCTCCCGTCGTGTTTTTGTCGACCGGCGCCGTACGCCATTCGGACGCATGACGGCCGCTCTAATCGATCGTATTCCGCATTATGCGAACGTCGGACGCTTCCATCCGACTTCAAAACCTTCTGGAACGTAACGCAACGCGTATTTTCAATGGAAACGATAATATCTGATAGAGGTAATCACTTTTCGCGATAGCCTTGCAGCAGCCGCTCCTTCCACGCCTCATCGCTCTTGCGATATTCCTGTTCGAGCCGTTCGAGGAAGACGGCGGCCGCTGGCGAGAGCGCCTTCTTGGCCGGTTCGATCACGGTATACCTGACTGTAGGGGCGGGATCGACGATGGGGTGCAGCGTACGCCACTTCCCATTCAGGTCACTGCCGCAGATCGTTGCCGGCAGGATGGTCGCCCACTCGGAATTGGCGACGAATTCGAGCGTTGCGATCATTGCATCCATGGCGATGACGGCCGGCACTTGCAAACCCTGTGCATGAAACAGATCATCGAAGGCATCACGGCGCGCATTGCCCCTGGCCGGCAAGACGAGCCTGAATTCCGAAAGGGCAGAAAAAGGAATCGGTTCGAGATGCGGCAGCCGTCCATCCGCGCGGCGCACCAGGATCTCCCGATCTGTGCCGAGATGACGGCTGCGGATCTGGTCCGGCTGAGCAGTATCAGGAACGACCGCGAAATCCACCTCACCGTTCGCCACCTTCTCCGTCAGTGATGCGCTATAGGCCTCGACGATCGTCACCTCCACATGCGGGTGCTCTCGTACGTATTCGGTAAGAACGGGCGCCACGAGCCCCCGCGTGAAGGTCGGCATGAGCCCGACGCGCAGCGGCCCGCTGACGCTGCCCGAAAGGTTCCTCAACTCACCTTCCGCGCTGTCGAGCTGGCGCAGAATCTCGACGGCGCGCGTATAAAGCCGGTTGCCGGCGAAGGTCGGCGTCACGCCGCGGGCCGAGCGTTCGAACAGTCGCACGCCCAGCCGTTCCTCGAGATTCCTTATCTGCATGGAAAGCCCGGACTGCGTCGCATGCATGCGCTCGGCCGCCCTGTTGAATGAGCCGTCTTCGTAAATTCCGACGAAGAGTTGGAGCTGACGCAGATTCATATATCAGAATTCTTTATATCTGATGGAAGTGATTATCATTACCAATGAAGGTGCCTGTCAACTATGTTTTTGGGCATCGAACAAGGGAATGACCATGAACGCAATGACAGAGATTACCGCCCCGACGTCTCCCGTCGACCCCGCCACCTTTCGTGAGGTCATGGGGCGCTTTGCCACCGGCATCACGGTCATGACGGTCGGCACGCAGCCGGACAAGCGCGCCGGCGTCACGGCAAACTCCTTCAACACGGTGTCTCTGGACCCGCCGCTGATCTTGTGGAGCCTGGCGCTGAAGGCGCCGAGCCTGCCGCTGTTCCGCGAGCACGATACTTTTGCGGTCAACATCCTCGCCGCGCACCAGAAGGACGTCGCGCTACGCTTTGCCCGACCCGCAGACGACAAGTTCGCCGGAATCGAGACGCTGGAGGGCGCACACGGCGTTCCTCTTATTGCAGGCGCCATGGCTCATATCGAGTGCCGCATCGCGCACAGATATCCAGGCGGAGACCACGAGATCATCGTCGGGGAAGTGCTCAACACGGCTCACTTCGACCGCGAGCCCCTCGTATTCCATAGTGGCAGCTTCTGCGGGATCCGCGACCTGGAACAATAAAGCGAACGTCCTCCGGCTGCCGCCGTCGGTGACGGCGCGGCCATTGTGGATCAATCCGCGACAGAGCCGTTCAACGCACACACCTCCTCAGCCCGGAAAAACCTCAGCCCCGGAAGAAATAGTATGCGGCGAGCGCGAGGCCGACCGCGACGACAAAGGCGCGCATGGCTGTTTGAGGCACGCGCTTGGCCGCCCATACCCCGCTATAACCACCCAGCGCCACAGCCGGCACCATGACCAGCGCCTGAAGCCAGCCCACCACGCCGCCGCTGGCAAAAACGAAGATTGCCACCGCTGCGACGACGATCGACAGGAAATTCTTGGTGGCGTTCAGCCGGTGATAATCGCCGCTTTCCGTCAGACCAAGTGTCGCCAGCATCATGATGCCCATTCCCGCACCAAAAAACCCGCCGTAAATGGCAGTCAGAAACTGCACGATCGGGCCGGAAATGGAATGGCCCTTAGCCGCCGCCTCGGTTTCGCGCGGCTTCGGCTTGAGCCACGGACCGGCTGCAAAAAGGGCAGTGGCAGCCAGCAAAAGCCACGGCACCATGGCGGCAAAGGACGGGTTGTCCAGCATCAAGAGAAAAATTGCGCCCAGAAACGCGCCGATGATGGACACACCAGCCAGCACGAGGACGCCGCGCCAGATGCGCTTGATGTCAGACCAGTAGGCCAGCGTGGAGGTGATGTAGCCCGGGATCTGCGCGATGGAGGATGTCGCGTTGGCCGAGATCGGAGGCAATCCCACAAGCGTTAGTGCGCCAAAGGTGATGAACGTACCCCCGCCTGCGACGGCGTTGACCGCCCCCGATACAAAACCGGCAATAAACAGCAGCAGCGCAGCTAACAACGTCATGGGTCGGGGCTTTCGATTGTAGAAGTGGAGAGTATGGGAATGCGGAAATTACAAGGCATTGCCGCCGCTCAGGCTGCTCCGCGGCAATACCTTGTGGAATCGACGGCGACATAGCCGCCCACCTTGCGGTGGGTCAATCGAATTCCTCTTGGCCTTATTTGATGGCCTGTGGGTTGATTGGTGAGCCTGTTCCGCCTGTGATGATGAGCGGTGGTCCGCAGAAGAAGAACTCGTAGACGCCGTCCTTTGCGCAGTCCTCCGCCAGTTCCTTCAC
The DNA here is from genome assembly GCA_029279965.1 of Phyllobacteriaceae bacterium. Taxonomy (GTDB): domain Bacteria; phylum Pseudomonadota; class Alphaproteobacteria; order Rhizobiales; family Rhizobiaceae; genus Chelativorans. The sequence goes on along the minus strand of JAJUHJ010000058.1, from coordinate 55 downwards.
ATAGAAGATCTCGCCCATGCAAAGCCCCATGGCCGGGATCACCACCCAATGCCAG
>JAJUHJ010000057.1 GCA_029279965.1 Phyllobacteriaceae bacterium | reverse complement strand
GGTGAACCGCTTTGCCGAGCCGGATGACCTCATCGATACGGTCGCCCGTTCGCTGCGGGTGCGGGACTTGCAGCTCACGCACGAGTTCATCAACCCGTCATGGCCGTCTTCGCTCATCCGCCGATTGACGCGCGAGATGAACCGCGCGCTGGAGCGAACGGGCGTACGGGTCACCTCGGGGATGACGGGACCTTATGGCCGGCTCAACCATTTCGGCCATCCGGACCGGGAGGTGCGGCGCTATTACGTCGATTGGTTCAAGACCTTCGCCGACATCATCGCCGACCTCGGCGGAAAGTCCGTCGGCACACAGTTCGCCATCTTCACCTATCGCGACTATGACGATCCGGTCCGCCGCGAAGAGCTGATCCGGATTGCCATCGACTGCTGGGCGGAGGTCGCCGAACACGCAAAGGCGGCTGGGCTTTCCTACGTGTTCTGGGAGCCGATGAGCATCGGCCGGGAGTTCGGCGAAACGATCGCCTCCTGCATGGCCCTGCAGGAGCGCCTTTCCGCGGCCGACATGGGCATCCCGATGTGGATGATGGCAGATATCGACCATGGCGACATCACCTCCTCCAACCCGGATGATTATGATCCCTATGCGTGGGCGCGCGCGGTGCCGAAGGTGAGCCCGATCATTCACATCAAGCAATCGCTTATGGACAAGGGCGGACACCGGCCCTTCACCGCCGAGTTCAACGCCAAAGGGCGCATTCAGCCGGAGCCGCTGCTCGCAGCGTTCGCCGAGGGTGGTGCCACGGACAATGAAATCTGCCTGGAGCTGTCGTTCAAGGAGCGAGAGCCGAATGACCGGGAAGTGATACCGCAGATCGCTGAAAGCGTTGCCTTCTGGGCCTCGCACATTGACACCGGTGCTTCACATCTCAAGGTGTGAAGCACGTGAGCCGACCGAGCTTAGGCGGTCACGAGCTGGCCTTGCCTGAAATCTGCTTCCACCGTCGCTATCGTCCAGCAGCGAGCCGGTCCAGGCGGGCATAAAAAAGCCCGGCCAGCAGGATGAAGGCGCCGAGGATCGCGGTCTGCCAGTTGGACGGCACGCCGACCAGGATGAGTACATTGTTGATCAGCGTGATGACCAGCGTTCCCATCACCGTGCCGAGCACGGTGCCGGTGCCTCCGGTGATGCGTGCGCCGCCCAGGATGACGGCGGCGATCACCGAAAGCTCGGTTCCGGCGAGATCGAAAGGGTTGGCCAGCCGGTTGGCAGTCACGTGCATAATGCCGGCGACCCCGGCCAGCATGCCGGCCCAGGCGAAGACGAAGAGATGGACGCGGCTGACATTGTAGCCGAGGCGCGCGGCGATATCACTCGATCCGCCAACGGCATAGATCGCCCGGCCGATCAGCGTGCGGTTGAGAACGAGCCAGGTAACGACGGCCGCAGCGAGAAAGACCAGCACGAACGCAGGAAGCGCGACGTTCAGCCCCGACTGCGTCGTACCGCGAAAGAGTGCAAGCTGGCCGAACCGGGTCATGGAGGCCGGGATGTTGGTAAAGAGTGCGGTGCCGACGAAGGTCAGCAACAATCCACGAAACGCATACTGCGTGCCGATGGTGATGATCAGCGCCGGTGCCTTCAACACATTGACCAGGATGCCATTGACGGTGCCGAGTAGCCCGCCGGCAACTGCCCCCATCAGCAAGATAGGTGCGATTCCGAGGTCAGGCGCGCTGCCGCTGACAAAAACCGCTACGGGGTACATGACCAGCGCGGCAATCGCTGTGAAAGAAACGTCGAGCCCGCCCGCCGCCAGAACGACGAGTACGCCAAGTGCCAGAAGGCCGGGAACGACGGCCGCACGCAAGATGTCGAACAGATTGGCGAGTTGCCAGAAGAACGGATTAATCGTGCCGACCACCAAACCGATGAGGACGAGCAGCACGAAAGGGAAAACGGCCGGGTGGCGCACCATCCAGCGTGCGGCGCGCCCTTTATAGAGTGTGCTCCGCGACATGGCGTCTTCGCCAGCCGCCGGAGCGTCCGTAGTAGCTTCGCTCATCGTCGTCATCATGCTGCTCCAGCAATCCTGGCCGTGGCGCCCATGGCAGCATAGAGCGCCTTTTCATCGACTTTGTCGGCCGGAAAGGTTTCCGCAATGCGCCGGTCACGCATCACGATGATACGGTCGCAGTTCTGGAGGAGTTCCGGCAGGTCATCACTGAAAATGATGACGCCCATGCCCTGCTCCGCCTGATCCTGGATAATTCGGAAAATCGCATCCTTGGAGCCGACATCGACGCCGACAGTCGGCCCATTGAGGATCAGAAGCTTGGGATCTGTGGCGAGCCAGCGACCGATGAGCACACGCTGCTGATTACCGCCCGAAAGGGAAGAAACCGACGCCGAGATATCGGGCGCAACGATCTTCAGGTCCTCGACCGTCCTTTCGGTGAGCTCGTTCGCCTGCCTGCGGTCAACGAGACCGAAACGTCCTCGCAGCCGGTCAATAACGGACATGATGATGTTGTCGCGGATCGGCTTTTCCAGAAACAGCCCTTCCGTCAGCCGATCTTCCGGCACATAAGCGATGCCCGCGTCGATCGCTGCGGCAGGACTGGAGACGTCGATGCGCTCGCCGCCGAGCTTTATCGTTCCCCTGTCGGTCGCGGCGATACCGGCCAGAGCCAGCGCCAATTCTCTGCGCCCCGAATCGAGAAGACCGGTTATGCCAAGAACTTCGCCACGCGCGACCGTCAGCGACACATCCTCGAACCCCTTGCCTCGGGTCAGCCGCTCGACCTCGAGAAGCGGTGCGGCATCGACATTGGAGCGCGCAGCGCGGTAGCGCCCCAATTCCAAGCGCCGTCCCGTCATCAGGTAGCTGATTTCCGCATTGTCGGTCTCGGTGACATCGATCTCCTCTATGAACTCGCCGTCGCGCATGACAATGCCGCGTCCGCCGATCTCCCGCGCCTCATCAAGCTTGTGAGTTACAAAGAGAAGAGCCGTGCCTTCATCCTGAAGACGACGGATGACGGAGATGAGATGGGAGACCTCACGCCGTGTCAGCGCTGTGGTCGGTTCGTCCATGATGACGAGACCAGCCCTGCCCGCAACGCCGCGCGCGATGGCAATGAGCTGGCGTGTGGCGATCGGCAGCAGTTCGACTGGTGTCGACATGAAGGCTCTGTCGTCAGGCAGCCCGACGACCTCCAGCGCGCGCCGTGCGGTTTCGCGGACGCGGCCAACCTTCAATGGACGCACAAGCCTGCCATGGCCTTCCACGAGTTGCTCGGTAAGCCCGATATTCTCCGCCACCGTGAGGTTCGGGAGGAGGGAAAGATCCTGATAAACAGTCTCGATGCCGGCTTCGAGCGCGCCGATCGGGTCGAGATCGCTGCGTTCATGGCCGTCGATCAGGACTTGCCCGGAACTCTGCCGCTGCGCGCCGGAAATGATTTTGATGAGCGTGGACTTGCCGCAACCGTTCTCGCCGAGCAAATGGTAAGACCGACCGCGCTCGATCTTCAGATTGACTCCCTTCAACGCATGCACACCGCCATAGCGCTTGTGCAGATCGTGCGTTTCGAGGAACGGCACCGCCTGGCTGCGACGCAGCGCTGTATTTGTCTTTGCAGTAGCCGACGACATGCGCGATGCCCTTCTTCCAAGCCTGGACCGGCGCGACTTGCGCCACGCCGGTCATGTTTCGACAATCCGCTATCAGAACGGATAGTCCTTCCAGTTGGACGCGTCGACGTCGACCCAAGCCTGACCGCGCACGATGATACCCTCGCCGGGGCCTTGCGAAACCGCCACATTCTCGTAGCCCGGAACACCGAGGTCCATGCCGTCGGTGATCTCTTCACCATCGAGAAGCATCTTGGCCAGAATGTTCATGACGTAGCCGGCATCCTTCGGATCCCAAAACGCGATGCCATCGACGGCGCCACTTTCCAGGTACTGGCCGCTGTCCTGCGGAAGGCCGAGACCGTAGACGCAAGTCTCGTCTTCGAGGCCGGCTTCCTCGACGGCGCGGCCGATACCGATAACGTCGATTGCAGACCCGCCCTGAAAGCCCTTGATGTCCGGATGCGCGCGCAGGATTTCGCGTGCCGCTTCGTAGGCGTTGTTCGCATCGTTGAAGGATTCGTTTTTCGGCGAAACCAGCTCGATGTCCGGATGATTGGCTTCCATGTATTCCGCCCCGCCATCGGCCCATTGCACGTGGGTGAGACTGCCGAGCGAGCCGACGAAGGAGGTGAACTTGCCTTCCCCGCCCATGCATTCGGCAATCTGCTCGGCGAAATGCGCGCCGAATTCCTTGTTGTCGAAGGCCTCCATATCAACCTGAGTGTTCTGCAGATTGTCGGCTTCGTGAGTCACGACAGTGATGCCGCGCTGCTGGGCGCGGCGAAGCACGCCTTCCAGCGCCGAAGGATCCATCGGCACAATTGCGATCGCATCGACATTCTGCGCTACAAGATCCTGGATCATTGCGGTTTGCTGCGCGGCATCGGCGCGACCAGGACCGACTTGGCGCGCCGTGACGCCTTCATGGTCCTCGCCGAACTGCTGCACGCCTTCTTCCATGCGGATGAACCAGCTTTCGCCGGCCACCTTCACGACGGTAACGATTTCCTGCTCATCTTGCGCAAGCGCGGGAGAAGCGATGCCGGCAGCAAATACAGCGGCGGCACCGGCGAGAATTGTCGATCTTCTAAGCAAGGGTATTCCTCCCTGGACGTCCGGTTGCGGTGCCGGCCGCCACGGGACGTATCGTGGACGACCGGATGGGCACTCAGGACGGCCTGCGCATCGGCAGCCACGTCCTGTAATCGAAGCGCGAGAATGCCAGGAACATCAGAAGCAGGACGCCCCAGGCAAAATCGCGGAAGAAGTTGGAAAGAGCCATGAAGTTGAAGAGGCTCGAAAGAAGCTGCAAGGCGGACGCCGAAAGCACCACACACACGACGCGGCCGTAACCGCCCTGCGGCCGCACGCCTGCCATCACGGCGATCAGGATCGCGGCAAGCACATAGGACGTGCCGTAGTCCCATTTCACGCTCGAGGTACGCGCGGCAATGACGATGCCGGCGACGGAAGCGAGAATACCGGAGAGGAAGAACGTGCGAAAGAGGACGGACCGCACGGGAATTCCCGCGAAATAAGCGGCTTTGGCGTTCGACCCCATCAAAAAGAGATGCGTTCCGAATTTCGTGAACTTCAGCATCGCCGCCACTGCGAGCGCGATGATAATGAAGAGCGCGAATGTCAGTGGGATGCCCATCACCGGGACATTGCCGAAACTGTCGAACATCGGGATGTAGCCGAGCATCTGCGCCGAGCCTCCCGTCAGTCCGACCGCGACACCGGTGAAGAAAAGCTGGGTCCCGAGCGTGGCGATGATGGATGTGACACCGGCATAACCGATCAACGCACCGTTGATGGCACCGCCGATGACGCCGATCAGAAGGGCGCCACAGGAGAAGACGAGAATGTAGGAGAGCGGCGCGACACTCGGATCGACCGTCGCGACGGCGATCTGATAACCGACGATGCCAGCAAGATTGGCAAGGGCAATGCCGGACAGGTCGATGCCGCCATTGCCGGAGATCATTGCCAGCATTACGCCGAGCGCCAGAAGTCCGAGTTCGGGGACTTGCGACGCCATGGACTGGAAATTGTAGGCGGACGTGAATTCAGGGCCGGTCAGCACCATCGCGGCGACCACCACGGCGGCGTTGACGAACAGCAGGAATAGAAGCTGCGGATCCAGCGATCGGTGATGCATGGCTCCTCCCTGCCCCTTTGCTTCTGCCGCGAGCGGCTCTCTCTTTGGCAAAGCGATAGGCAGGCTTTTTCCAAATGTCAATATCGACATGACATTTGTCGTGTTTCCTCATTTACGCCTATTGACATTTTTTGGCATCGCGCCTCAAAAGTGCAGCATAAGTGATCGTCGAGATCAACCGGCGGTGGAAGAGGAGGCGCAAACTGCATGCAGAGATTCGTCAACAATCCGGATGATATCGTCGATGAGACCGTCCGCGGGTTTATCAAGGCTCATGCCGATCTGGTTAAGCTGCATCCCGAGCACGACCGCGTCGTACTTTCCCACCAGGCCGGACAGCGCGGCCGCGTCGGCATCGTCACCGGCGGCGGGTCGGGGCACGAACCCGCCTTTCTCGGCTACACCGGCCGCAACATGGTAGACGCGGTTGCCGTCGGCGAACTTTTCTCCTCCCCAACCGGCAAGGCGTTCACCGAGGCGGTGCGCGCAGCCGATGGCGGCGCAGGGGTCTGCGTTCTCTACGGCAACTACGCCGGCGACAACATGAACGTGAAGCTGGCCCAACGTATGGCCGCAAAGGAGGGCATCGAGGTCTTGACCGTCGTCGCCAACGACGATGTCTGTTCCGCTCCGCCGAGCGAACGCGCCAAGCGGCGCGGTGTAGCCGGTGAAATTCTGATGTGGAAGGTCGGCGGCGCCAAGGCAGCGACCGGCGCAAGCGCGCGGGAGGTCCAGATCGCCGCTCAGAAGGCGATCGACGCTTGCCGTTCCGTCGGCGTGGGCTTGAGCCCCTGTACGCTGCCTGCCAACGCCGTCCCGAACTTCGAAATCGCGCCGGGGAAGATGGAAGTCGGCATCGGCCATCACGGCGAGCCGGGTATGGAAGTGATCGATCTCGAAAACGCCGACTCCGTCGCCGATCGCATGTTCGATATCGTTCTCGACGACCACGACCTTGACGCGGGCGACCGGGTCTGCGTCCTGCTTTCGGGGCTCGGCGCCACACCGATCAACGAACTCTACGTGCTCTACGATCGCGTCGCAAACCGGCTTGCGGAAAAGCAGATCGCCGTGCACCGGCCCTTCGTCGGGAATTATTTTACCTCATTGGAAATGATGGGGGCGACGCTGACGATCATGAAGCTCGACGACGAGCTTGCGTCCCTGATCGACGCGCCGGCCGCCTGCCCGGCCATGGTGGTCGAAGCCCGGGAGAACCAGAAATGAGCAAGCTTCCGACGAATGGTGGCGGCGCAATCGTGCGCGCAATCGCCGATGTAATCGTAGAGAACCGCGCTTACCTTTCCGAGGTCGACGGCAAGATCGGCGATGGTGATCATGGTAACAACATGGCAAAGGGCTTTGCCCGCGCGAAGGAGCGCATTTCAGATGACGCTTCGCTTGGCGAGGCGATGCATATCGTCGCCGATGTCCTGATGGGCGAGATCGGCGGCTCCATGGGGCCGCTCTACGGCATGTTCTTCGACGATATGGCGAGCGCGGCGGATAACCGGGAATACCTCGACAAACAGGCCGTCGGCGACATGCTGGAGGCAGGCTGCCAGGGTGTCATGGCGATCGGTGAAGCCAAGCCTGGCGACAAGACGCTTCTCGACACGCTGGTGCCGGCAATCGAGGCCTTCCGCGCGTGTGACCAGGATCTGCACGAAGCGCTTAAAGCATTAAAGCATGGGGCGGAGAAAGGCCGCGATGCGACAACCGATATGGTGGCGAAAGTCGGCCGGTCGAGCCGCCTGGGTGAGCGCTCGCGCGGCGTGCCGGATGCGGGCGCAACCTCATGCTGCATGATCCTGACGGCATTCGCCGACGGGGCCGCACGCCGGCTCGTCTGATAGCGCTGCCAACCGCCGATGACGAACGGGTCGCTTCCTAGTAGAAGGAAGCGGCTCAAGCTTGGCATCCCGCAGCAAGGGCGGATGTCGGCAACGCGTCACGGACGGATGGGAGGAGGAAATGATCGACAGCCGGTTTATGGCGGCATGGCTACGCCAAGCGGCCGAAGAGATCGAAGTCGCACGCGACGAACTCTGCGCGCTGGACGGCGAAGTCGGCGACGGCGACCACGGCATCAGCATGGCCGATGGACTCGCTGCGGCTGCCGCCGCAGCGGGAGACGGCGATCTGGACCGGCCGGTCGCCGAGACCATGCGCCTCGCTGCATCCGCCTTCCTCCAGAATGTCGGCGCAACGGTCGGTCCGCTTTATGCAAGCGCATTCCTGAACGCAGGTACGCGGCTACAATCCCATCCCGATGTGCCAACGCTTCTCGGCGCGATCGCGGAAGGCATTGCCGCGCGCGGCAAGGCCCGTCCTGGCGACCGGACGATGATCGACGCCTGGCAACCTGCGTGGCAGGCAGCTCTCAACGCAAGCGAGGCAGGCGACGATGTCGTCGCCCAAGCCCGCGCCGCTTACCGCGCGGCCGAGGCGGGCGTGGAGGAAACGAAATCGACGATCGCAACGCGCGGGCGGGCGGTTCGGCTCGGCAGCCGCAGCCTCGGATATGCCGACCCCGGAGCCCAGTCGGCCGCTTTGATGATCCGCGCGCTTGTGAGCGTCGTCGAGGAGTGGGCATGAGCAGACGCATCCGCAGTGCAGACGGCGAACGGGCAGCCTCGCCTCCGATCCCGCTTCGCTTCGGCGAGGATGCGGTTCTCTGGGCGGCGTGGCTCTACTACAAGGAGGGTCTGACACAGAACGAGATCGCGCGTGAGATGCAGATCTCCCGCCCGACGGTGAACGCCTATCTGGCCGATGCGCGGGAAAGCGGCATTGTAGAGATTTCGATCGCCGGCGACCGTATGCGTTCGCTTTCCATCGCGCATCAGTTGAGCCACCATTTCGGCCTCGACGACTGCCTCGTCATGCCGGGTGCAAGCGGCGAGCGTTCACTGATCGACCGGCTCGGCGATGCCGGCGCGCAAGCGCTTGTCTGGCATCTTCGCCCCGGCGCGGGAGTCGGCATCGGCTGGGGGCGCACCATGCTGGCGCTGGCGAACGCCCTGCCGGACGATCTCGACCTTGCCGACATGCGTGTCGTCCAGGCGACCGGCGGGACCACGGCGCGCATCCCCTACACACCGGAAGCCTGTGCCACGCGCCTTGCCGAACGCCTCCAGGCTCGCTGCATTCCGATTTCAGCGCCGGCTATCCTTTCCTCGGCACAATCGCGAGACCTTCTCCTTCAGGAACCGGTGATCGCAGAACAAATGGCCGAGCTCGGCCGGCTGGACATCGCACTCTTCGGCGCCTCCTCGCTGCGCCAGAATTCCACCGTGCATTCCAGCGGATTCTTCGACAACAGCCTGCAGCGGCATCAGGCCTACGGCTCCGCCGTTGCCGCCCTTGTCGGGCGTTTCATCGATGCTCACGGCGAACCGCTCGACGGCCCGCTCGAGCCGCGGACGATCGGCATTTCGCTGCCGGACCTGAAAAAGGTGCCTACCCGTATCCTGGTCGCGGGCGGGTTCGACAAAGTATCCGCCATTCTGGCGACGCTTAGGGGCGGCTATGCGACCGTGCTCGTCACCGATGCGGAAACGGCCGCCGGCATCCTGAACGCCGAAGGCATCGAACCGGCTCCGAACCGGTCGCAGCGCCGCATGGCCAGCCAGGGGCTCGACCTTTCCCGCGCCGGCAAAGATGTCGGCACGGTGAAGAAATTCCTCAACGCCCCGCGCGATGCGGTGCGTGAATCGCTTGAAGGCGCGCTCGCCGCTTTCCCCGGCCATTTGCGTATGCTGGAGGGGTCGGTTCACTCTCTGGCAGCAAGCCGCGGTACCCAGGATGGGAAGGTCGGACTTGTGATCGGCGGCGGCGCCGGCCACGAACCCTGCTTCCTGGGCTATGTCGGCCGAGGCCTGGCCGACGCGGTGGCTGTAGGCAATGTTTTTTCTGCACCACCTCCGGACAGGATCCTGCGCTGCACCCGCGCCGCGAACGGAGGCGCGGGCGTTCTCTATATCTACGGGAACTACACCGGCGATGTGATGAACTTCGATATGGCCGCCGAAATGGCCAGCGCGGAAGGCATAGAGGTGCGTACGGTGCTGACCACCGACGACGTGGCTTCCTCACCCGCCAGCGACCGCGACGGCCGCCGCGGCACCGCCGGCAATGTCTTTGTTTTCAAGATCGCGGGCGCCGCCTGCGAGCGCCGCCTTCCCCTTGCCGAATGCGAGCGGCTGGCGCGGAAGGCGAATGCCGCCTGTCATACGATGGGAATCGCGCTCGATCCCTGTTCGATGCCCGAAACCCGGCGCCCGAGCTTCGCGTTACCGTCAGGCGACATCGAGATCGGGGTCGGGATTCACGGAGAGCGAGGCGTCGAACGCGACGGTATGATGTCGGCCGATGGCATGGTCGATATCGTCATGGACCGGCTGATGGAGGACAGCGCACTGAAAGGAGGCGACACCGTCGCCATGCTCGTCAACTCGCTCGGCGCAACACCGACGATGGAACTGATGATCCTGGCACGCCGCGCCGCCCAGCGCCTTGCCGCAAGAGATGTAAAACTGCACCTGTCCTGGGTGGGCCACTATTGCACCTCCCTCGACATGACGGGTGCATCATTATCCCTGCTCAAGCTCGACCAGGAACTGACGGACCTCCTTGAGCACTCCTGCGACGGATTCGCGTTACGAATGCCTTGATACGGGTAAGCTGCCGCAGCCCCACCCAGCCCGTCATGGTCGTTGCTGCATCGCTTTAAAGTGCACCTCACGAAGCTGATGCTTACTGCCGAAGGAATTCCTCCACCAGTGTCGCGACTTCGGTCGTTTCCAGGATGTTGTAGTGCGTCTTGCCTGGCAGGATTGCGAGCTGGGCCTTCGGGCGCAAGGAGCCATCGTAACCAGCATCGCGGGTGAAGCCACCAAAGGCGCGGTACATGGCTACGACATGTTCGCCCGTCACGCTATCTGCGTCGGCAAAGATAAGCAGCACCCGCGCCTCGACGGAGGCGGCTTCCTCCCTCCAATCCCGCGCCTCCGACGCCAGTTCGCCCATCTTGCGGAAAGCCGTTTCCCAATTGATGTCCGGATACATTTCGGCCAATGGGGAAGCTGCGACGCCCGCACCGATTTCGGCGGCGTTTCCAACCATTTCGGAAAAGGCTGCGACAATCTCCGGGTATTGACCTGCCACGGCCAGCGTGCCGGACACGGGGATCATCTTGCGCACCCTCTCGGGGTGCTGGATGGCAAGGCGTATGGCAATGCCCGCACCCAGAGAATAGCCCATGACGTCTGCGCGGCCGATCCCCAGATGATCGAGGAGAGCAGCCAGGTCATCTGCAAATTGCGAATAGTCATAGGGCCGGTTGATATCCTTCGTAAGGCCGTGCCCCTGCATGTGCGGCACGATGACCTGACGTGTCCTGGCTAGTTCTTCAAGATTGGGGCCAAGCATTTCCGTCGCGCCGATGCCACCATGGAGCATGACAAGCGGCTCGCCACTTCCGTGGATTTCGAAATAGAGACTAAGCCCGTTGACCGGCGCGAAGCCGGTCTTGAAAGTGGTCATGATCGCGCCTCCATTCTTTTTGGGAATACGGGGCGAACCAAATTGCAAGCCTGGCCCAACCGTAGGCCCCGGCGAAGCCAGCATTCAGTTTCATCTTATAATCTGATGACGAACGACGTCCTCACGATCCGACAAATCGCCACCTGTTTCTCCTCGCTGCTTCGCCCATGGCAAGGCTACGGACCCGACGACAGGTCGGATCCGCAAGTCTCAAATGAAGGGGCGGCGCGGACCGCGCATGTCCGTGCGTGATCAGAGCGCGTTGAGGCCGTGCCGTTCGCTGATCTCGTTGAGCTTAGCCAGAAGCGGCGCCGGCACGGGGATGCCATTGGCACTGCGCTCCCTGTGCGTGGAAAGCGCCCGTTCACCGGGGAGCCGCACCTCATCGAAACCCGGGCGCAGCGCCGACGACTTCATCTCGTCGATCACTTTGTCCACGTTTCTCATGAAATCTCCCGTGTCCTGAAAACTGGAGATATCGATCGCCACCAGGAACTGGCCGGTATTGGTTACCGTCTTGTCGTCGGCATTGAAGTCGATGACATCACGGCCCATCGCCGCTCCGTTGAGCGTGCCGGCGAGAAGGCCGAATACCAGCGATAGACCGTATCCTTTCGGCCCGCCAATGGGCAGAAGGGAACCACCTTCGGCCCGCTTGGGATCGGTCAGCGGATTGCCGTCCGCATCGATCATCCAACCCTCGGGCATCATCTCGCCGCGTTGCGCAGCAACCTTGACCTTTCCGTAGGCAACCACGGTGGTGGCCATATCGAGCAGGATGGGCGGCCGCTCGCGCGCGGGAACCGCCACCGCGATGGGGTTGGTGCTCAACAACATGTCGATTCCGCCCCAAGGCGCCATATGGTTGGCATTTCCCACGGCGACATAAAGGCCGATCATGTCGTGCGGCAGCATCATCTTTGCATAGACGCCCGCCGCGCCTGCGTGGTTGCTGTGATGCGCGCCCACCCAGCCGATGCCATGCTCCCGAGCGCGCGCGATCGCCTCTTCCGCGCAGCGCTTCATCACGAGGTGACCCATGGCATTGTCGCCATCGACCAGCGCCATGGCCCCACGGGAGCGGTCGAGGCGGATATCCGGGTTGAGATTGAAGCCTCCTGCCCGCAGCCGGTCCAGATAGCGCGGCAGCCTAAAGATGCCGTGCCCGTCACCACCGAGCAGGTCCGCCTCCACGATCAAGGTTGCCACCGTCTGCGCGTCCTGCTCGGGAAGTCCTTCCCGGGCAAGAACGGTGCTGGTGAACGCGATCAGCTGCGATGCGGCAACTCTTTTATGATCTGTCTTCGTCATATCCGCCTCCTTTTCGGCGCCGGTGTCAGGCGGAGAACAGCGCTTCCGCCGCGCCGGCCAGAACCGTTGCCTCGTCGGCTTCTGAAAGACCGAGGGACCGGACAACGTCCACACCGTCATACTGCCCCATATCGAAGGGGTAGTCGCTGCCAAGCAGCACCCGCTTCGGCCCGACATGGTCGATCAGGAAGCGCAGCGGCGGACCATCATGAAGGATCGTGTCGAAGAGAAGCATGTCCAGCGACGCATCGGGCGTGCCCTTCAATCGCGCCTTCGGCTCCTCGCGCACCTTCCAGCCATGGCGCCAGCGCGCCATCTGATAAGGCGTGAAGCCGCCGCCGTGCGAGAGATAGACGCGCAGCCCCGGAAACCGCTCCAGAACACCGCCGAATACCAGGCTTGCGGCCGCGAGCGTCGTATCCAGCGGATTGCCGATCAGGTTCTGCAGATAGTAGGAACGCTGCCGGTCCATCGCCGCTACTTTCAGAGGATGGATCATCAGGAAGGCTTTGAGCTCCGAGGCCACCTGCCAGAACGGGTCAAGAGCCGGATCGTCAAGGTTTCGCCCTTCAATGTTGCTGCCGATCATCGCACCCTTCAACCCGCCATCGGTCATGGCGCGGCGCAGTTCGGCGGCGGCCATCTCCGGCGCCTGCATCGGCACGGTGGCAAGGCCTTCGAACTTGTCGGGATGAGTGCGTGTCAGCGCTGCGATCTGATCGTTCTGCACCTGCGATGCCGCCAGACAGAGCTCAGGCTCCTGATCGTAGAGGACCGTCTGTGGACAAACGGCGACGACCTGCCGATCGAAATTGTAGCGCTCCATATCCGACAGCCGGCGTTCAATATCCCAGGCACCGCGAGGAAACGGCTTGTAGACGGTTCCCGCGACTTCCAGCTTGGCGAAATCATCATCGATCGGCGTCAGCCGCGGTGCAACGGAAGGCACTTCCTTCTGAAGAAGGGCAATCGTGTCCTCGGCAAGGATATGCGCGTGTGCATCAATGGTTTGAGAGCGGGTCATCTTTTCTCCATTTAGGTGTTCACTGCCGTTCAAATTCAAAATTGAGGGAAAACCGGTTCTCCGGGTGCACCGAGTAGGTGACAAGGTAGATGTCGTTGTCGCTGCCCCGGTAACGGCGCAGGATCACCATTGCCGCGGCGCCCGGCTCGCATCTCAGCGGCTCGGCCAGTTCCTCTCTGATCCGGCTGACGAATATTTCCACTTGTGCCTGAACGGCATGGTGGCCGTAGTGCGATTCGATCTGCCGAAGCACGGGCTCCCCCGACGGGTTCGGCAGATCGTACACTCCGGCAAAACGCGGCTGCACATAGACGTCGAGCCAGGAAATCGGCAAATCCGGCCGCGCAATCCGCATGGCCGTCAGTTTCGACCACTCCGCCCCCGGCCGGCAGCGCAGCATCATGGCCAATTCCGGCGTTGCCGTGATGTGCGTCTTGTCCAAGTGCGTGCGGTAGGTGTCACCGGGATACTGCAGCAGTTCCTCGGTCGAATTCAGCGTCTGTACGAAAGCATCACGCTTCTGGAGCGCGATGACCCTCGTTCCGATGCCCGGTCGGGCATCGACAAAACCTTGATCGCGCAACCAGGCGATCGCTTGCCGAACGGTGAAACGGCTGGCGGCAAACTTTTCGCACAGCTCGTGTTCCGTCGGCAGCTTGTCTCCGATCCGATAGTTGCCATGCTCGATTTCGCTGCGGAGCGCCTGCGCGATTTCGGCATAGCGGGCGGACTGCCGCAGCGGCGTCCTCTTGGCCATGAATATATTACCCCCGCCTACTGTCCGGTTCAGCATCACTTATACGTCCCGGCACGGCGGGGAAACTCCCCCGCCGCCGGCTCCGCGCGGACGTAAGGCCTTATGACACAGGTCCCGCCAGGCTTCGCTTCCACCGCCATGCCGTCCTTTATCGCCGCCGCGGCGCGATCGGACCTGCGGCCCCTGCCAGCGACACGGCGGTGAACCCAGCCTCCATCACTCGGCTGCTTTCAACTCGAACAGCCTCGACATGGCCTCATTCGAAAGGGGCAGCGTCACCGGCTCGTTCGTGTCCGCCGACACGTCGGCGGCGCAGTACGCCTCCATCACCATGCGCGCATGCTCCGGCGCGACCATGACCGGGCGGTCAAGCAGAACAGATTCCAGGAAATGCAGGGTTTCCGGCCCCATCTGCCCGGCAAAGACATGATCCACATGCTCGCCGGGCATGGTGGACATCGCGAACTGCGTGCCGTCCTTGACCGTGTTCAGCCAGTTGTCGCGCTGTGTGTCGTCAAGCATCAGCGCGCCCTCCGTGCCCGTGATCTCGATCCAGGTCGCGCAGTAGTTCGGGTAGCTCGGTGGGAGATTCCAGCCTCCCCCAAGCACCACGACCACTCCGTTGTCCATGGTTACCGTCGACCACATGCAATCGTACGAGCCGTTGAGATCTTTCATATAGCCGTAGGCGCCCTGGGAGTAGATCCGCACAGGTTTCGCCGGCTCCAGCAGCCAGAAGACGAAATCAAGGTCGTGCGTGGATTCCATCGCCGCCGGCGAGAGTTTCACCCGATTCGCGATCTTGCTTCCAAGGCCGCGCGCCAGGTGGCGGCTGACCATGATGTTTACGACATCACCCAGCGTACCGTCCTTGATCTTCTTCTTGGCGTAGGCAATCTTCGGGTTGAAGCGTTGGGAATAGCCGATGGTGAACTTGACGTTGTTCTGCCGGGCTATGTTGATCAGGTGATCGGCTTCGGAAAGGTCCAGCCCGATGGGCTTTTCCAGAAGAACGTGCTTCCCGGCCTTCAGGCAGTCTCGCGCGATCGGATAATGCGTCCCTTCCGGTGTCGTCGAGATGTAGACGACCTCAATCGCGGGATTGCGGATAATATCGTGATAATCCGTTGTCGCGGTCGCAGCGCCCGTGAGCTGACGCACCTCGGCCAGACGGTCCTCCCGGATCTCGCAGAGATGCAGCTTGTCAACCAGAGCCGACTGCGCAAGCGTTTGCGCGCGGATACCGCCACACCAGCCGGTCCCGATGATTGCAACTTCAACCTGTTTCATGTTCTCTCCTCATAGGGGCACACCTGCCCCACGTTTTGCAGCGGGACGGCTACGCCTGTCCGCTTTCCACCGATGCCGCCGCCAACCGGCGACGCAATTGCGCGCGCTTCATCGCGCCCCATGCCAGGAGCAGAATGGCCGTCAACAAGATCATCATCGTGATCGGCCGGGTAAAGAAGTCGATGAAGCTGTTGTTGTTCATGTTGAGGCCGATGCGCAGCGTGCGCTCAAACTCTGTGCCCAGGAAGACACCGAGCGCCGCAGCCGCCGTCGAGTATCCATAACGCAGCATGAAGTATCCGATTCCGCCGGCAACGAGCGCCACACCCATGTCCATGACGCGGGTGTTGACCGCAAAGACGCCGAGCATCGTCATGGCAAGCGCCAGAACGATCACGATCTGCCGGTTGAGTTGCACCGCGCGAAGCATCAACCGCGCCATGCCCCAGCCCAGCAGGATCAGGAAGATTGTCGAGGCCAGCAGACCGCCAACCGCCGCATAGAGAAGTTCCGGCGCGTTTGCGACCATCAGCGGGCCCGGAACAAAGCCCTGCACCGTGAGGGCGGCAAGCAGCAACACCATCGAGCCCGTTACCGGAATACCGAGGCCTAGCGTGGGTATCAATTCGCCCGAGTTCGATGCGTTCTGCGCCGCCTCGTTCGCACCGATCCCCTCGACGGATCCTTTGCCGAAGCGCTCTGGCTCTTTCGACATCATTTGCGCTATCTGGTAGGAGATCATCGCAGCCGGCGTCGCCCCGGCACCCGGAATTGCACCGACAAACGTGCCGACGACGGTCCCGCCGCCCATGGCAGGAATCGCCTTCCTGAATCGCTTGAATGGCGGGAAGCGCCCGTTTGAGGGGTCGCTCGACTTGTCCCCCCACTGAAACGTCTGGCGCGCGGAACGGAAAAGCTCGCTGACGGCAAGAAGGCCGATCACGACAGCGACCTCTTCAAAACCCGAGCGCACCTCGCGAAAGCCAAAATCGAGCCGCGTCACCATGTTGATCGGATCGAGCCCGACAAGGCCGATGCAGATCCCCAGGGCGGCGGCCATCATGCCCTTCACCATGTTGTCGCCGGCCAGGCTTATCAAGGCCACGAAACCAAGACAGTAGAGGCCGAATATCTCCGGAAACGAAAAGTAGTATGCGAGGCTCATCAGCGGAACGACGAGCATGATGAACATCAGGATCGAAAAGAACTGGCCTCCAAGCGCCGCCACGAAACTCACACCGAGCGCAAGCGCGCTGTCACCCTGCTTGTGCAGTGTGTGGCCATCGATCACGGTCAGAATTGCCGCAGGATTTCCCGGGATTCCCATCAGAATGGCCGGGATGGAGTTGCCATACCCCACGCCGACGCTGATCGAGAGCAGGAACGCCACACCGACAACCGGTGACATGACGAAAGTGAACGGCAGAACGAGACCGTAGGCCAGGGTTGTGCCCATACCAGGCATGGCGCCCGAGATGACGCCGAACAGTGTGCCGGCCATCACGGCCGCCCAGACAAGCGGGTCTCCGAGGAGCGCGAGACCGCCCAAAAGCGGCTGCAAGAGGTCCATTTGTCTCTCCTAGAGTGTGATAAGGCCGAGCTCACGGAACAGGCCGGTGAGCACGCCGACGGGAATGCGCACGCCCAGCGCATGATGAAAGACGACATAGGTGGCGATGGTGAAGATCACCCCGATGAGAATGTTCAGCCTCCAGTTGCGCTCGCCGACTGAGGCCAGCGCCGCGACGATGAAGAGCGGTGTCGCAACGAGATATCCGATGGTCGTGAAGAGCGCCGTGTAGATTAAGCAGGAGCCGACAAGAAGGGCCGGACGGACGGCGGATGCCGGATAGTCCGGTTCGTCCGCGACCCCTTCGCTTTCTATGAAAGTCGTCGTCTGGTTCCATTCCCGGACGCGGCGCCAGATCAGCAGAAGGCCTCCGAGAAGCAGAACGCCCCCGCAGACGTAAAACGCCGCGCGCGGTCCGATCGGATCCCGCACGAGACCTAGGCGGATGCCGGTCGCTTCGATGATGATGGTCAATCCCAAAAGGGCAAATGCCGCTGCTACGGCTATGTCGATCCTGCGGTCCATATCGTATTCCGCGCTTGCTGTGCTTTCGACCTGTCAGAGACGAGGAAATGCGAACCGGGCGCGCAAAAACGCGCCCGGCGTTGTGGAGACCTATTCCTGGTCGCCCCAGTAGATGCCCAGATCGCGGAACAGATCGACGGAGACCTTGAGGCCGTATTCGGAAAATTCCTTTGCCTCCTGCGGGTCCATGTCTATCAGTTCAAGCGCTTTCACCTGCTGTCGCTGCTCACGATAACGCGGCTGCTGAGCCGCCAGCGAGAAGAGGTCATACAGCCACTGACGATGTTCCTCGCTCACATCCGGAGACGTCGCGATGGTGCGCGTCTGCTGGAACGGATCATTCTCAATTCCCACGGAAGCGGAATTCGGAACATCGTCCCACGGTGCCGGGAATTCAGCGTCACCCGCGCCGAGAAGCAGCTCGACCCGTCCCGCGTCATAATGCGGGGAGAGCACGTCGGGCGGCGCAGCCGTGAAATCGCCTTCGCCCGAAGCCACTGCCAGCGCCCTTTCGGTGGGATTGCCCGCGACAATGTCCTGCACTTGAACGTCGCCGAGTTCACCGAGCCAGAAGCGGATCACCGCATCCATGCCGCCCCCGGGACCGCCTGTTATATGGCGGAACGTGCCCGGATTTTCCTTTCCGTAGGCGATGAAGTCTTCGAACGTGTCACCCCAAGGCGCATCGGCACGCTGAATCAGGAAGAATGGCACCCGCTCGGTCGCGATGACCGGATTCAGGTCGTCCTCTGTCATTCCTGTCATGCTCTCGATGTCGATCGCGGCCATGTCGACCATCGCATCGGGCAGCGTGAGGACATAGGAGATGTAGCCTTCCGACGCCAGCTCACCCTGATCCCTGATCCAGGCAATGGCTTCCCATGTGCCGAAGTTCGTAAAATCCTGGCGGTGTTCGACGACAACCGGTTGCGGTGAAATCGCGCTTGCCGCTTCGGCGATCTGGTTTGCATAGACGGAGTCGGCCGAACCTGGCTCATCAACCACGAGAAGCACGACAGGCCGGCTCGGAAAGCCATCCTCCAGGGCCGGCAACTTGCCATCGACCAGCTCGGCCGTCGATTGCGCGAACGCCGGGCCAGCCATGGCCGTGATCGCCGTGGCGAAGACGCTGCTGCGCAGCAGCACACCGGCGGCACGCATATAACTGTTAGCTTCCATATATTTCCTCCCTGGATTGATCCGGATGTCACCGGAATGAAGACCTGGCTCTGCGAAAACCATCTCCGGTTTTCGGGCCGAAACACTAAAGAGACCCGCCCCTCCCTTTCCCGCTCGCGATCGAAGAACACTGCTGTTCCGATCATCAGCGGATATGCCTTTGTCCGGACTAATAGTAAAAGAAATGTATTCCCGCAAGCTTTCCGGAGCGCATCGGACATGCTCCGATCACGTCAGACAACACGAAGCGTTCCATTGCTCGCGACAGCTCCTCACATATCCGTTCATGCAGCGCGATTTC
>JAJUHJ010000056.1 GCA_029279965.1 Phyllobacteriaceae bacterium | reverse complement strand
TCCTTATAGGGATACTGGCCCGGCCGCAGCTTCAGGACGGCAGCATCTCCTGGCGAGCCCACGGCAAGTGTGCCGAGCTCGGCACGGCCAATGACATCCGCGGGGCGCTGTGTAGCCGCACGAATGACCTCGATCAGCGGCATGCCGAGGACCAGTAGCTTGGACATGCAGACAAGAAGATCGAAAGCCGGCCCGTCGACGCAGAAAAGATGCAGGTCGCTGCTGATGACGTCGGGCATAAATCCTTCTGCAATCATGGCGCGCGCAACGGAAAAATCGAAGGACCCCATCCCATGTCCGATGTCGAAAACGATACCGCGCTCGCGCGCGGCAATCATATCCGCGCGGATCCGCCCTGCCCCGTCGATCGCCGCATTGGGAAACGGCCGGTAGCAATGGGTAAGCACGTCCCCGGCTCGCAACCTGTCCAGCACTTCGAGGCGCCCGGGGGGCGGCTCGTCGATATGCGCCATCAGCGGGAGTTGGGCCTTGTCGGCGGCCTCCAGTCCCATCTCCACCGGTGCAATGCCGCTTGAACCTCCCGCAACGCGCCCGGAACGAACCTTGACGCCGACGACGACATCCTCGTGTTCGCGGATAGCGGCAACAGCCTCGCGCGGGTCGCAGAGCCTGAGATCACCGCATTCGCCCACCATGATACGGCCGGAAAAGCCGAAAATCCCGGCGAACGAGATGTTCACATAAGCAAGAATACGCGCCCGCGACCGTTCCATGACGTGGCGACGAAAGCCCAGGAAGTTGCCT
Source organism: Phyllobacteriaceae bacterium (assembly GCA_029279965.1). Taxonomy (GTDB): domain Bacteria; phylum Pseudomonadota; class Alphaproteobacteria; order Rhizobiales; family Rhizobiaceae; genus Chelativorans. The sequence continues at coordinate 18,796 of JAJUHJ010000056.1, read as the reverse complement.
GCCCCGGCACTGCCCGCGTCGATAAAGGTGGTGGTGCCGCTGCGCGCGGCCAGCCGGTCGGCGTCGATGCCAAGTGGCGTCCCGCCCCAATAGACGTGCGTGTGCAGGTCGATCAGCCCCGGCGTGACGAGGCAGCCTTCCGCATCGACGACGTGCTTGGCGTTCTCGGTGGGAATGTCAGCTTCCACCGCCGCAATCCGTCCGTCGGAAAAGGCGACGTCACGCTTCGCATCCAGCCCTGCAGCAGGATCGATCACGCGGCCGCCCCGCAAAAGAAGATCAAACGCCATCATGTTTCTCCCGCGGGACAGTTACCGCGTTGCCGTGACATCCGGAGCGTCCAGCGTCCATTTGCAGGCACAATGGACGCTCCATTTCTTGTTGTTCCACGTTGCGCGGACGTCGGATGATTTTCATCCGATTGCAGAACACTTTCGGTCAGACCGGTTTGTAGGCGACCGCCTCCACCTCGATCTTGATGTCGACCATCAGACGGGATTCAACCGTGGTGCGCGCCGGCGGGTCCTTGGGGAAATGCTTGGCGTAGACAGCGTTGAAGGCGCCGAAATCGCGCGCGTCCTCCAGCCATACCGTCGTTTTCACCACATCGTCCAACGTACAGCCTGCCAGTTCCAGCGCCGCCTTGACATTGGCCATCACCTGTTCGGTCTGTTCGGTAATGCCGCCCTTGACGACAATCCCGTCCGCACCCACCGGCACCTGGCCGGAAATATAGACGAAATCGCCTGCGCGCACGGCGGGCGACAACGGGACATGGGACTTGCCGAAGCATTCTTTGGCCATCGTATTCTCCTACAGGCAGGTTATTTGACGGCGCCGATCGCCAGCCCGCGCACCAGATAGCGCTGCAACCAGGCAAAGACGATGGCGACGGGGATTGTGGCCACGAATGTGGCCGCCATGACATGGTGCCACTCGACCGTATAACGGCCGGCGACCAAAGAAAAGATCTGGATGGGAAGCGTGTAGCTTTCCTGCCGGCGCAGCATCGTCAGCGCGATGACGAACTCATTCCAGGCATTGATGAACGAGAAAATTGCCGTCACGGTGATCGCGGGGATTGCCAGCGGCAAAAAGACGATCACAAGGGCTTTCCAGGCGCTTGCGCCCTCCACCCATGCGGCCTCTTCCAGATCGCGCGGGATGGTGGCGAAATAGCTTTGCAGCATCAAAACCGTGAACGCCACGGCAAAGGCGCCGTAGACGAACACGACGGAATTGACGTTGTCGAGCAATCCCAGCCAGACGACGAGGCGAAAAAGGCCGATGACGAGCACCATCGGCGAGAGCATCTGCGAGACGAGCAGGAACTGACGGAACAGCCCGCGACCGGAAAAACGATAACGGTTCAGCGCATAAGCCGCCGGCACGGAAGCGATGAGGGCCAGCACGGTCGACAGCACAGCGACATAGATGGAATTCCAGAGGGCCGGCCCGAAATTGGTCGCCGGCCACATGTCGATGAAGTTGCGCCAGGCAACCTCGCTCGGCCACCAGGTGGGCCGCAAGACCTCCTGCGCCGGCTTGATGGCCGTGATGAACATGACCGCGAAGGGAAAGACGATGAGCACGATCAGTGGTGAGAGCAACGCCCACGCGACGATGGTTCGTTTCAGCTTCGCGCTCATTGCCGCTCGCTCCGCATCGCCAATGCCACATAGGTGATGGTGAAGATCAGAAGCAGCGCGAACATCATGACCGAAAGCGCCGAGGCTTCGCCCAGCTTCCCGAAGCGGAAGCCAAGCTTATAAAGGTAAGTGACGAGGATATCAGTGGAATTCGCCGGCCCGCCCTGTGTCGTCGCCCAGATGATGGGGAAGGAATTGAAGACATAGATCATGTTGAGCACGATCGAGATGTTGAGAAAGGGCCGTATGAGCGGCAACGTGATCTGGCGGAATGCCTGCCAGCGGCTTGCGCCCTCCAGCCGGGCCGCCTCGTAGAGGTCGTCGGAAATCGAGGAAAGCCCACCGAGGAAGATCGTCGTCGTAAACGGGATCGTCACCAGAACACCGATCAGGATCTGCACCGGAAATGCGGTCGAGGCACGCGCCAGCCACTGTATGTTGGTGTCTATTATGCCGATCGCCTGCAGACCGGAATTGAGCATCCCGCTCTCGCCATTGAGCGCCCAACGCCAGACGATCGCCGTCATTGTGAGCGACACGGCCCAGGGCAGCATCACGATGACCCTCGCAAGGGAGCGCCCGTAGAAATCCTCGTTGAGGATAAGCGCCACCGGCACGGAGATGATCAGGCTTCCGAAGACGATCCCGACCGTCCACACGAGCGTGCGCCAGAGCGCGCCGAGAAAGTCGGGGTCTGTGAACACGGCGATATAATTGTCGAGGCCGGCAAACCCGCGCAACTGGCCGAAACGATTGACTTCGCTCAACGAAATCGTGCCGAGCTGGTAGAGCGGCCACAGGATGATGAACGCGGCCAGCAGGAACCCGGGAAGGACGAGGAGATAGGGGTTGGTGACAGGAGATCGTGTCATGGCATCATGGGTGAAAACGCGCGGGCCTCACTGTTGAAGTCGAGAGCGGCTGCCGGAAAGCCCCTGACGGGCAGGCGCGACACAAGCCGCGCCCGCCGTCAGCATTCCCGCCTTACTCGCCAAGAATGCCGTTGATCTCTTGCGCTGCGCCGTCGAGCGCCTCCTGTGGCTCGGCATTGCCCAGATAGATCGTCTGCACCGCGTCGGAGGTGATGGAAGCGATTTCCTCCCATCCCGGAATCACTGGTGCAAACCGCGCGTCAGGGAGAAGCGCCGTAAACTCCTTCAGATCCGGGTTGTCGGCGAATTCAGGCATCTCGGCGACCTCCGGATTGACGGGCAGGAAGCCCTCGCCTGCGGTGAACTTCTGGCGCCACTCGGTGGTGAAGAGCAGATCCAGGAACTCCCATGCCAGATCCTTGTTCTCGGAGTTCTCGAACATGATGATGGAATCGGTGACACCGTAAGTGCCGCGATCGCCCTCCGGACCGGCGGGAATGGCGGCAACGCCATAGTCGAGATCCGGCGCCTCGTCGGCAATCTGGTTCGAAAGGAACGGCGCGGTGATCATCATGCCCACCTTGCCCTGCTTGAAAAGGTTCTGCACGTCCTCCCGATTGTAGGAGGTCACGCCGGGCTGCGTCGCACCTGAATCGATCAGCGATTTATAGAGCGCGGCCGCGTCATAGCCTGCTTCGGTATCGAGACCGGACGTGCCGTCCTCCTCCACGAGTTCACCGCCAAACGCCCAGAAGGCGTAGTAGAAGTAGACGTCGGTCTCGATTTCCGTGCCCTGCAGGCCGAAACCGGCAATGTCATCGCCGAGCGCGCTGATCTTTTCGGCCGCCTCGGCAAGCTCGTCCCAGGTGCCGGGCACCTCCTCGATGCCAGCTTCCTCGAAGAGCGTCTTGTTGTAATACATGGCCCGCGCCGAAGCCGCCATCGGCAGACCATATGTCTGCCCTTCCATTACCGACGGCTCCAGAAAGACGGGAAAGAAGCGCTCCTTGAAATCGTCCGTCATGTATTCATCAAGCGGCGCTGCGATGCCCTGATCGACGAAATCGATCAGCCAACGCGTTCCAATGATCGAGAGGTCCGCATTGGCGTTGCCCGAAATGTCCGTTGTCAGCTTCTGCAACAACACATCCCACGGCACCACTTCGATCTGCACATCCGCGTCCGGATGAGCCTCTTCGAACGCCGCCGCCACCTCCTCGAAATAAGGGCCGGTCTTGGAGCTGTACTCCGCCACGGTGACGCGCAGGGTCTGCGCATGCGTCAGCGCCGTCGCCGACAAAAGGGCTGCCGCTGCAGCCGCGCCCCTGAACCAATGCTTTTCCATGATGCTCACTCCCTTTCCTCCGTATCGCCCTTACGCGCGATCCAAGCGTAACTTTTTTACAGAACTGCGCGGAAATCAAGCGATATAATAATTTCGTGTTGCTTTATTACGCGTTTTCCGCAATTTTGCGGACCTCACATGCGCCAACGCAGGCGTAGTCACGAAGTGGAGATGATGGGAGGACATGATCGACTTCGAGGGACGGAGGGTCGTCATCACGGGCGCGGGGGGCGGCATCGGCCGCTCGCTGACCGAAATCTTTGCGACATGCGGGGCCACTGTCGTCGCCTGCGACATTGAAGGGGCGGACCTGTCGATGCCGGCGGTTGCCGAGACGCATCATTTCGATCTTCTCGACGATGCGGCGGTCGAACGTGCAGCCAATGAAATCATCACAAACGGCCCCCCGGCTGCTGTGATATCCAACGCAGGATGGACGCGCGCCGAAACGTTGGCTGATGTATCGCCGCAAGCGCTGTCACAGGAGCTGGATCTGAACCTGCGAAGCGCAGCACTTTTCTCCCAGGCGCTTCTGCCGGCGATGCGCAACCAGCCTGAGGGCGCTGCTTTCGTTTTCATTTCGTCGGTGAATGCCCTCGCCCATTTCGGGAACCCTGCCTACGCGGCGGCAAAGGCCGGACTGCTTGCCTGGATGCGCGCGCTTTCCACGGAAGAAGCAGGCAACGGCGTTCGGGCCAATGCCATTGCGCCCGGTTCGGTGCGTACTCCGGCGTGGGACCACCGTATCGCGAACAACCCTCACATTGCCGAAAGCGTAGCCCGCCTTTATCCCGCGGGGCGCCTGGTCGAACCGGTCGAGGTTGCAAACGCCGCCGCTTTCCTCGCCTCTCCGCTTGCCAGCGGGATCACCGGCGCCACGCTGCCGGTCGATGGCGGACTTCTTTCGGGCAACCTGCCCTTTCTGCAACAGATCGCCGGATAGGAGGTTGCGTATGGCCGATTTGGAGATGGTCGACATCACCAAGCGTTTCGGAGCCGTCACGGTGATCGAGAATCTGTCGCTGTCCATCGCCGATGGCGAATTCGTCGTGCTCGTCGGCCCTTCGGGCTGCGGCAAGTCGACCCTTTTGAGGATGATCGCGGGTCTTGAGGAAATCACCGCAGGCGACTTGATTATCGGCGGCACGCGGGCAAATGGTGTTCCGCCCCAGCGCCGCGATATTTCGATGGTCTTCCAGTCCTATGCGCTGTTTCCGCACATGAATGTTCGGGAGAATATCAGCTTTGGCCCGCGCGTGCGTGGTGAGGATAGGGAGGAAACCGAAAAGCGCGTACTGAGGGCGTCGGAGATCCTGAATCTCGGCGATTACCTGGACCGTCGACCGGGCCAGCTCTCCGGCGGTCAGCGCCAGCGCGTCGCCATGGGCCGTGCCATCGTGCGCGATCCCAAAGTCTTCCTGTTTGACGAGCCCCTTTCCAATCTCGACGCCAAGCTACGCGGCGAAATGCGGACGGAAATCAAGGCACTGCACCAGAAGCTGGGAACCACGGTCGTTTACGTCACGCATGACCAGATCGAAGCCATGACGATGGCGGACCGCATTGTCGTGATGAATGGTGGCCGGATCGAACAGGTGGGCACCCCGCTGGAACTCTATGACCGGCCCGGCAACCGCTTCGTGGCCGGCTTCCTCGGCTCGCCCGCGATGAGTTTTCTGGATGCGCACCTGGACACGAAGGAAGCTTCCGCCGTTCTGGGCGATGAAACGCGCGTTCCCGTTGCCCTTCGCAATGGCGCCAGCGGCCCTGTCACGCTCGGCATTCGTCCGGAGAATTACCGACGCGATCCCGACGGGCCGCTGACGCTTTCCGTCGAAGTGGTGGAGCCGACGGGACCGGAGATCCACGTCTTCGGCCGCATTGCGGATGCACAGGTGCGTGTCGTTTTCCGTGATCGCGAATTGCCTCGCCCCGGCGAGACGTTGACGCTGTCGGTTGCCGTCGAGGATCTGCATCTGTTCGACCGGCAGTCGGGCGACAGGCTCAGCCCATGACATCGCCGGCCAAAAGTTCGCTCGGCAAGAGCCGGCGCGCGGAGCGGCCTGCCTATGACCGGACGGTCGATATCATCGCTCGGCTGCAACACCGGCTGGAACATGGACGCGAGGCCGAGCGGCGTCTCGTCGAGAGCATCCTTTCCGACCTGCACTTTGCCGCCCATGCACCGATTGCGCGGATGGCAGAGCGAGCGGGCGTCAGCGAGCCCACCATCACACGGCTGGCGCGGGCACTGGGTTTCCCGGGCACGCGCGACATGCGCTTTCACCTTGCTCAGGCACTGGCAATCGGCGGCGCTTATCTCAGAAATTCATCTGTGGCGACCGATAATCTGCCGCCATCCGGTCAGATCGTTGCCAAGGTCGCAAGCGGCGCGCATGCTGCCCTCGACCTTATGACGACCGCGCTTGCCGATGTCGATGTCGAGGTGATCGCCCGCCAGATAAGAAGCGCGGAACAGATCCTCGTCTATGGCACGGGAGGCGGCTCCTCGATGGCGGCGGTCGAGCTACAGAACCGCCTGTTCCGCCTCGGCCTTCATGTCACCGCCCATACAGATCCGCAACTGCAACGAATGAGCGCGTCGGTGCTGGGGAGTGGCGGTCTCGTGATAGGGTTTTCGATCTCAGGCCAGGCCGCTTCCGTCCTGGACGCCGTCACGATCGCCCGGCAATATGGCGCGCGAGCCGTCGTTGTCACGCGCATCAACACGCCGCTGGCTGCGGCCGGAGATGCGCTCCTGCCACTAACCTTCAAGGAGGATGGCGACCTCTACAAGCCGTCCTCCGTCCGCTACACCCTTCTCGCCGCCGTGGATATCCTGGCCATGGCGACGGCGGAGAACATCGGGCCGCAGGTTCTGGAGCCGCTCCGGCGAGTCCGCCATAGCCTTGCAAGCCAGAACATTCGCGATCCGAACCTGCCCATCGGCGACTAGGCAAAATTGAGTTCTTCATAGCAAAGGTGCAGCGATGATCTACGACCAGAATCCGTTCCCCAAAGGAGACCCCGATCGGCACGCGCTCTGGGAGATGCTGGTGCGCCGCGATATCGACGCTTTCATCGCGCAGGACTGGTCAATGGTCGAGGATGATTTTGCGGCCGACCGTTTCTTCGGAATGCATGCGCATTTCCTGAACGACGCAGATTCGTGGCGCCTTCAGTTCCCCAGGCTGGAAATTTACCGCGATGAATGGCTGCGCCAGGCTGCCGCCTCTGCGGCGACGGAATTCGCCGAGCCTCTGCGGGAAGCCATGTTCCGGGTCACCAACATGCGCGACATCGATATCGACGGGGACCGGGCGGTGCTGCACAAGAAGTTCAATGGTACGATAGCCAAGGCCGGCGGCGCGGTGGACCGTCTCCAATGGCAGACGCTCTACTTTTGCTCCCGGCTCGGCGGCCGGTGGAAAATCACCGGCTTCATCGGTTACATGCCGCACCCACTTGGCAAATGATGGCAGGGTGGCCGATCAGTTATCTGCCGGCGTCAGCCGGATGATTGGGCTGTCCGGGCCATCGACCAACGCGTAAAGCTGTCCTTCCGGGCCAAAGAGCACGTCGCGGATGCGAACCCCCATCTCGATCCGCTCGTCGCCGACCGCCTCATTGCCCTCAAGATCGAGCCGGACGATCGCCTGGCTCGAAAGCCCGCCAAGCAGGAGATCACCCTGCCATTGCGGGAACAGATCGCTTGTTACAAAGGCGATTCCTGAGGGCGAGATTGCCGGGTCCCAGAAATAGATCGCGTCGGCAAATTCGGGCTGCGAGGAAGGATCGGGGATCTGCTGCCCTGAATAATGCCGTCCGTGACTGACCACCGGCCAGCCGTAATTCTCGCCCGCCTGCGGGATGTTCACCTCGTCGCCGCCGCTCGGGCCGAATTCGGCGGTCCAGAGAGCACCTGTCTCCGGATGAATGGCGGCGCCCTGCACGTTGCGGTGTCCGTATGACCAGACCTCGTCGGCACCCTCGCCATCGATGAAGGGGTTGTCCTGCGGAACCGATCCGTCGGGATTGATCCGCACCACGGTGCCGAGATGGTTGGTGGGATCTTGCGCCTGCTGCATGTAATCGAACCGCTCTCCGAGGGTGACAAACAAATGGCCCTCGGGTGAAAAGGCGAGGCGGGAGCCGAAATGATTGCCGCCGGGAACCGCCGGCTGCTGGCGGAAAATGATTTCGAACTCTTCGAGTGCCGTCACCTCGCCATTGAGCCTTCCCCGGCCCACGGACGTCGCCGCGCCATCGCTGCGGGCTTCGGCGAAAGACAGGTATATAACGCGATTGCTTGAAAATTCCGGGTCGAGCGCAACATCCAGCAGACCGCCCTGCCCTTCCGCGAAAACCTCGGGCGTCCCCTCGACAGGGTCGGAGATGGCTCCATCCATCCCGATCCTGCGCAGGCTTCCCGTGCGTTCCGTTACCAACAGCGATCCGTCGGGCAGGAATGCCGCTCCCCACGGATTTGAAAGCCCCTCAGCGAAAATTTCGACCTGCAACGGGCCGATCCCGCTGTCCACGGTTGAAGGAAGCCCCTGAGCCAGTGTCTCCGTTGCAAATGCCATCGTGACAACGAAACCCGCGAGGCTCGCAATTGTTTTCTCCATGACGCAAAATTCCTTCTCCTCGTGGTCCTCCAACCAACCCTTCAGAGCCGGCTCGGTTTCATCAACAACCGGTGAGGTAAAATCAGGCCCCCTCCACGCGTGCATCAGGAACAAATGCAACCGCGATTTATTCGTTCACCAGTGTCCGTCGATCGCCTGGACGATGCAAGAGGAGGAACCGATGCCTGTGCAAACGCTTTCCCGCGTGCTCGTCGCGACGACGCTCGCGGTGTTGACGACAATGCCGATCGCCGCTCGCGCGCAAGATGTTCCCGGCGATTTCACCGAAATCGTCGCCGATCTGAGCCCGACGGTGGTCGCGGTCGCAACGAAACGGCCAGTCGACATGCCACGATCGCCGCGCGATTTCTTCCCCGATCCGTTTGCTGATCCCCGGTCGCCGCAAGAGCCGCAGCAGGAAGGGCAAGCGCTTGGCTCCGGGTTTATCATCAGTGAGGAAGGTCACATCGTCACGAACAACCACGTGATCCAGGATGCAACCGAAATAGAGATCCTGATGTTTGACGGCAGCTCAATGCCGGCCGAACTGATCGGGACCGATCCTTCTACCGACCTTGCGGTGTTAAAGATCGAGCCACCGGAAGACATTGCCGTCGCTGAATGGGGCAATTCGGATGAGCTTCAACCGGGCGCCTGGACCATTGCCATCGGCAGCCCTTTCGGACTCGGCGGCACGGTGACAGTCGGCGTGTTGTCGGCGCGCTCCCGCGACATCAGCTCAGGCCTTTATGAGGGCTTTCTTCAGACGGATGCTTCGATCAACCGGGGCAATTCCGGAGGCCCGCTGTTCAATGCGGCCGGCAAAGTGATCGGCGTCAACACTGCGATCTTTTCCCCTTCAGGCGCAAATATCGGCATTGGCTTCGCCGTGCCGTCGAGCACGGCACAACGTGTCGTTGCCGAGCTGATGGAAACCGGGCAGGTCGAGCGCGGCTTTATCGGCGTCAGCTTGCAGCCGGTCACGGATGCGATGGCCCGCGCGCTGGGGCTGACAGACGCCCAAGGCGCCATCATTGCCGAGGTAGAGCCGGGCAGCCCGGCCGACACGGCGGGGCTGGACGCCGGAGACGTGGTTCTGGAGGTTGACGGAGAGGGCGTCGAAGATCCTCGCGATCTGGCACAGACGATCGCCGAGCTTGACCCCGGAACCGAAGTCACCCTGACCCTGCGTCGCAATGACGAAAACGTTGAAGTTGCGATCACCCTTGCCGCCAGGGAAGCACCGGAAACCGAAGCTGAAACGTCAGAGCCGGGAGAACAAGATGAAGGCAGGATGGGCGTGGCCGTCACCGAACTGCCAGAGCTGGTCCGCCGGGAGCTTGGACTGGAGAGCGGACAGGGCATCATGGTGCAGCGCGTGACACCAGGCAGTCCAGCCGCGGAAGCGGGCGTGCAGGACGGCGATGTGATCTTGGAAGCTGGCGGAGATCTCATGCAGGCGGCCGGCGATCTGGCAAGTGCATGGGAGGATGCGCGGGAACAGGAAAGGCCGATCCTCCTGAGGATCGCGCGCGGCGACAACAGAATCTTCCTCGCTGTCGAAACGGCAGTGGAGGAAAGAGAGCCGGAGGAATAGGCCTCTTGATCAGGTCTGCGAACCGCCTTGCAACGAGGCTTCGAGTTCGCTCTCGGGGATGTCGTCGAAAGAGGCGTAATTGAGGTTGTAGAGCCTGGAATAAAGCCCGCCGCGCGCCATGAGTTCGTCGTGACTGCCGGTTTCGGCTATCCGCCCTGCCTGCAGAACGATGATGCGATCGGCGCCGCGGATGGTTGCGAGCCGATGGGCGATGACGAGACCCGTACGGCCTTCGAGGAGCTTCACCAGCGCCTTTTGGATCAGCATCTCCGTATAGCTGTCGATGTTGGCGGTCGCTTCATCGAGGACGAGAATTTTCGAATCCGCGACCAGCGCGCGAGCGAAGCTGATGAGTTGGCGCTGACCGAGTGAAAGGTTGCCGCCCCGCTCACCGAGTTCGGCATCGTAGCCACCGGCGAGGCTCATGATGAAGTCATGCGCACCTACCGCCTTTGCCGCCTCGATCACCTCCTCGCGCGAGGCATCGAGCTTGTGATAGCGGATGTTCTCGAAAACGGTGCCCGTGAAGAGGAACGGTTCCTGCAAGACCATGGCCACCTGCCGGCCAAGGGACTCCTGCGTCAGGTCACGCACATCGTGCCCGCCAACCAGAACCTTGCCACGCTGCACATCATAGAAGCGGTGGACGAGCGCCATTGCGCTCGACTTGCCCGAGCCAGTGGGGCCGACAAGCGCCACCGTCTCGCCCGGATTGACTCGGAACGAAATGTCCTTCAGCACCGGCTGATCGGGATGGTAGCCAAAGGTGACGTTTCGGAATTCGACAGAGCCGTCCGTATCGGGCGAGAGAACCTTGGCGTCCGGCTTATCCGTTATGTCGATCCTGACATCGAGCACATCCGTCAGCCGTTTGCCCGACGCCATCGCGCGTTGCATGACCGAATACTGCAGCGTCAGCGAGCGGATGGGATCGAAAAATCGCTGAATATAGAAAAGGAATGCCACCATCACGCCCACATCGAGGCGGCCATTCATAACCATGGAGCCACCAACAACGATGACGACGGCCATCGCAAGGCCAGTCAGACCATCCACGATCGGCACCATGATTTGCGCATATCTGGCGGCTGTCAGATGTGTCTTCAGATTGGCTTGCGCCTTGTCGTCGTAGAGGGTGAAATTGACCTGTTGCCGATCCATCGACTGGATGGCGCGCACGCCGTGAATGGCTTCGGCCAGCGCACCATTGGCGACCGAATTGGTCTCGTGGGCGGCCATGAAGGCTTTGCGGGCGCGGGGCAGCCAGAAGATGCGGACGATGAACAGGATCGGCAGGACCGCGAGCGTCAGGAGCCCCAGGCGGAAATCCAGCCACAGCATGACGAAGACGATGCCGAAAAGAAGCGCAATGTCGCCCACGGCGAGAACCGATGTTTCGAGAAACTCCTGCATGGAGTTGACGTCGCCCTGCAGGCGCGACATCAGCCGCCCGACCTCCGTCTTGTCCATGAAGGAGAGGGAAACCCGCTGCAGGTGACCGAACATTGCTCGGCGAATGTCGAAAAGCACGTTCTCGGCCACCTTGCCGACCACGGATTCCTGCGTGTAGCTGGCGGCATAGTTTACAAGTATCGCCAGAAGGAAAGCGCCGGCGGCAACAAGCAGCGGCGTGCGGTCGAGCCCCCCCGGTGTCACGCCATTGTCAATGGCATAGCGTATGATGAGCGGGATCACGAGCTGAGATCCGGTGAAAATCAGCACCGCGACGACGGCGATATAGATCTTCATCCGATACGGCTGCACAAATGCCCAGATGCGCCGGACGATGTTCTTGTCGAAGGCGCGGCCGAACATCTCTTCTTCGACACGATGTGAGCCGACGACCGCGCGCGGCGGCCGCTGCACGTCCTTCGTCTCAGCGTCCAGTTCGCCGGAATCTTCCCGAACCATCAGCGCCCGCCTCCAGCTTCGGTAAGCATCTCATCTCCCGGTCGCACCTGCAGGTCGTAAAGGGCTTTGTAACGGCCTTCCATGGCAAGAAGCTCTTCATGGGTTCCGCGCTCGACGATCTCGCCGTTCTCGATGAACAGGATCTGGTCGGCATCCATGAGGGAACTCAACCGATGGGCGATGATGATCGTGACGCGCTCCTTTGCAAAGCGCCGGGTGGCGGCGCGTATCCGCTGTTCCGTCGCTGCATCGATGGCCGCCGTTGAATCATCAAAGACGATGACCGAGGGTCGCAGCATCATGGTGCGGGCAATCGTCAAGCGCTGGCGCTGACCGCCGGAGAGCGAAACGCCGCGCTCGCCGACAACCGTATCGTAGCCGCTCGGCAGGCCAAGCACGTAATTGTGCAACTGCGCCGATTCACTCGCACGCTCGATCCGCTGTTCCTTTGCCCAGGGGTCGCCATACGCGATGTTGTTCTCGATCGTCGTTGTGAAGAGAAACGCATCCTGCTGTACCACCGCGACCGCTTTGCGCAACGAGGCGAGCGTAACATCCCGGATATCGTGCCCGTCCAGCGTGATGGAGCCTCCGGTAACGTCGTAGAAACGCGGGATCAAATGCGCGATGGTCGACTTGCCCGAACCCGGCGGCCCAACGATGCCGATCGTCTGGCCCTTGTGCGCCTCAAAGCTGATGTTCTTGAGGGCCGGCCGCTCCTGTGAGCCCGGATAGGCAAACGAGACATTCTCGAAGCGCAGAGTGCCGCGGTCCATCACAAGCGGCTTAGCCTCAGGCGCGTCCTCTATTTCGACATCGCGATCGAGTAAGCCGAACAGCCGCGAGCCGCAGGTGGAAGCGCGGGCAAAGGCGTTGACCATGAGGCCGATCTGACGCACGGGCATTTGCAATATGGTCATGAAGGTCAGGAAGGTCGCAAGCGTGCCGACGCTGATGTCGCCGGCATTCACCTTATTGCCGCCGACCAGCAGCACCAGCCCCATTGCCAGGAAGAAAGAGAAGGTCATGGCCGAGGTGTTGCGCACGCGAATGCCGACACGCCGGTGAGCAAGTTCGAGAGCACGTTTCGACGCACCGTCGAACTTCAGCATCTCATAGGCTTGCGCGGCGAAGGCGCGCACGACGCGAATGCCCCCGAGATTTTCTTCCATAACGCGGCTCAGAACCGAAAGCCGCTCCTGCAGTTCCAGCCATGTAGCCCGCAGCCGGAGCCGGGTTACCGACGAACGCCAGGCAACGAAGGGGACGAAGCTGAGCGCCACGAGACCCAGCACGGGGTCGGTCGAGATCAAGGTATAGGCGCCGATGCCGATCAGCATCGTAAGCAGCACGGAACGTACCAGAGCAGTGGAGAAGTACATCCGCACGCCCTCCAGATCGAGCATGCCGATGGTGATCAGGTCACCCGAGTGCACCTGGTCGTGAAAGGAAAAGCTGAGACGCTGTATCTTTTCATAGCATGCCAGCCGAAGCTCATAGCCGATATGATGGCCGACAGATTCGGCAAAGTAGTTCTGGCACATGGTGAAGAGGCCGCGAAGCGTGCTAACGAGCAGCAGAAGCAGGGCGGACGTCCACAGTGCCCCCTCAGCCGCAGCCCCGGCAGCGCCGCCGCCCAAGGCAGTCTGTGTCTGGTCCACGGCGCGGCCCAGCAATTGCGGGATGGTCAGTTGCAGGCTTGCGGCGATGATCGTTGAACCGATCGCAAAGGTAACCTGCCACGGATGGCGCAGATTCATCCGTGTTATTCGCGCCAATGTGCTGAGGCCCCGGCCCCACTCGGCCGCCTCCACATGTACGAACGAATTTTGATGCTTCGCCGTACTGGTGTTGACTTGGCTGCTCAAGGATCTCTTCCAGATTGACCGGGGCACAGGCGCGCTCTTGCGCCGCCGCCCCATCTGCTTGTTCTCACCACTTTGTGCGGCGCGAAGTGTTCCCGCGCGCCGCGCATGCCATGCGCTTCAACAGACCGAAATCGCCTGCACCGCCGCGCACTGCGTCGACAGTCGGATTGCAAGACCGCAAGGATTCGAATACCTCGCTCTTTTATAAGCCGGATTTCAAAAAGGAAAGCCCGTCACCACCAGCATGTACCGCCGCCCGGGGAGCGAGTAATCATCCAGCCGGAGCGAAGACCGATATCGCGTTCGGATGCACCTTAAAATGCGCCGGCGTCGAGGTTACGATCTCGCCGTCAGCATTTACCGGCATGGGTCTCCTGGTTTTAATGTCAAATTCGACGCTGCGGGCCGTGCGCACCTCGCTCCAGGCGCCGTGCCGTCCGGATCGAAACGAACGCAGCATCAACGCCAGTTTCCAAAGGTTGCTTACTTCGAGACTGTAAAGATCGAGATGCCCGTCATCGATTCTCGCCGTTTCTTCGACAACATTGCCGCCGCCATAGTGCCGTCCGTTACCAATGGCGATCTGGTAGGTTTTCACGGAGATCGTCTTCCCGTTCTCGGCAATGGTCGCCGCGAAAGGGCGTGCCCTGGCCAGCACTTTCATTGCCGCCAGAGCGTAGCCTAGCCGTCCGAAGCGCCTCTTCAGCACCGGGTCCAGCCCTCCAGCCAGATCGGCACTGAGGCCGATGCTGGCAACGTTGAAGAAAGCGTGACCATTGACGGTACCGATATCGATCGCGCGCGTGTCGCCCCTGGCGATCACACCTGCCGCTTCTACGAGTTCCAGCGGAATTTCCAGCGTACGTGCAAGGTCATTGGCCGTGCCCATGGGAATGATGCCCATCGGCAGGCCGCTTTCCATGACTGCAACAGCCGCTGAGGAAACGCTTCCGTCACCACCGCACACAACGACGAGGTCTGCCGACTTGCGCAGGCGCACGATGTCACGGGCAATCTCGGGCAGCGCCTCGAAAGGCTCTACGGTGACGGCGAGATTGCCTGCTTCCAGCCGTTGAAGCACCGGCGCCATGGACTCTTGTCCGCGACGTGCCTTGGCGTTGACGAGCACGAGCGCACGCTTGGTGGCAGCTTCATTCCATTGGGTGCCGGAGTGTTCCATTCATCAGCCAGATAGAATGCCAGCGCCCGATGTCGACTAAAATTGCGGCTTTGTCGCGACCGGCACGCCTCGCACCCTCGCCGTGCGGAAAGCTTTAAGCAGCCCGCTCGGAAGACGTTTCCTCAACCAGTATGGACGGGAGGGCGCATTGCAACGTGCACACCAGCCCGGTGGGCGGAAACTCAAGCTCAATCCTGGCGGACAATTCCGCTGCCAAAGCTCTTTCTATCATGCGCGTACCGAAACCGCTCCGTTCGGGCGGGCTGACGGGTGGACCTCCACGCTCGCTCCAGCGCAGGGTAAACATGGTGTCCTCCTGCTGGCGCTGGCTCGACCACTCAACGATGATACGGCCGGTCTCGGTGCTCAATGCGCCGTATTTGACGGCGTTGGTGCACAATTCATGCATTGCCATGGAAAGGGTGAGCGCTGCCCGCGCCCGGATCATCAGCAACGGCCCTTGCAGCGTGAAGCGGCTCTGGTCGGCTTCATCGAACGGTTTCAGGGCCAGTTCCAGCGTTCGACGCAGTTCGGCGGTTGCCCAATTCTCCGACATCAACATTTCATGTGTGCTGGCCATTGCAGCGAGCCGTCCCGAAAACGCCTCGAGGCCAGCGCGTGACTGTTCGCTCCTGAAACTTTGCGACGCAATCGCCTGCACAGTAGTCAGGATGTTCTTGACGCGATGATCGAGTTCACGGACCAGCAGCACGCGGTGCTGCTCGGCCCGTCGGCGGGCTGCCCGATCCGCCGTCAGTTCATCCATATATTCGTCGATGGCGGCAGCGAGAACGGCAATCTCGCTGCTGCCATCTCCGAGATTGGTACGCGCTGAATCATCGCCCCTGCGCCAGGCGGAGACGGTATCCAGAAGCCGCCTGATGGGCCGTCTAAAGAGCCGTTCACCCGCCATCCATACGATAATGAATACGAACACGCCTCCGACAACCGCGATCACCACGCTGCGGTATATGGATGCCTTCATGTCTCCGAACGCCGCTTCGGCGGGGATGCCGAAGCCGACGTAAAGACCGGCACCATTGGCGGCAGGCGGATAGTATTGCAAGACCTGCTCGATGCCATCCTCGCTTACAATCTCCCGGGTTCCCGCGCGATCACTTCGCACCAGATCCTGATAGGCATCGGGAAAGGTCGTGCCGACGAAGCCTTCCGGATCAGGCTCGTGAGCAATGATAACGCCGTTGCGATCCGCAACGGTGAACGTGCTGCCCTCCAGAAGCATGCGCTCACGCAACTGGCGTCCGAGCCAGGCAAGGTCGAGATCAGCAACCACCAGGCCATGAAAGGCATCGTCCTGGCTAGGCATCGGGAGCGCCAGCGGCAGCGTCGGCTGGTCATCGAAGACAGAAGGCACGGACGCCCCGATGACGAACCGGCCCGTTTCAATCGCCTGGTTGAAATAGCTGCGATCCGACACGTTCCTCACCCCCGGCATGCCAGTGGAGGAACATCGTACCTGCCCCGTAGCGTCCGCAACGAAGATTCCAAGAAAATGAGGCAGATCGCGATTGACGGCAGCAAGGTAATCACCGCAGGCTTGTGCGTTAAAACGCCGCAGATCCTCGGTGTTCGCCAGCGCTTGCAACGTGCCCTCCGCGCCCGAAACGATGCGCTCGATCTCCAACCGCGCAAGCTGGCCGTATTGGCGCGCCATGACCTGAACCTCCCGCTCGCGCTGCTCTTGAAGCGAGGAGATATAGAAAATCACGACCACCACGGCCGGCAGCATCGCCAGTGCCGTAAGCGCAAAGAGACGCTGTGTAATCGTCAAATTACGAAAATGCCGGTACATCCGCCTTCCTGCCTGTACAGCCAAGTATGCAATGTTGATCGCGCTCCAGCAAGCAATGTGCAATGCATCGCAAAAGGACGGTTTCGTGTTTGCGCCACCAGAGGCCGCTCAATGTGCAAGCCAAGGGAGCTTGTCGAGATCAACATTGCCGCCGGTCAGAATGACACCCACACGTTTGCTGGAGAAGACATCTTGGTTTTTGAAGATCGCTGCCAGAGCCACTGCACTTGAGGGTTCGATCACAATCTTCATACGTTGCCATGTCAGCCGCATTGCCTGGATGATTTCTTCCTCCGAGACGGTGAGGATCCCATCGATATGGCGCGAGACGAAATGCCAGGTAAGCTCCTTGAGCGATGCCTTTAGTCCATCGGCAATCGTTTGCGGCGCGTCGTCGGTGATGATGCGGCCCGCCTTCAATGAGCGATATGCGTCATCGGCATTTGCGGGCTCGGCCGCATAAACCTTCGCCTCCGGGGCAAGCGTGGACAAGGCGAGGCTCGTACCGGAAATCAACCCGCCCCCGCCAATCGGCGCGATCACGGCATCCAGCGGTCCGAAATCTTCAATCAGTTCCTTGGCGCAGGTGGCTTGACCGGCAATGACGCGCGGATCGTCGTAGGGGTGGATGAAATCCGCACCGGTCTCGGCGAGAACCTTGGCGATCGCAGCTTCACGCGCCGAGATGGAGGGCTCGCATTCAACGATCGTGCCGCCATAGTCTCGCACTGCCGCCTTCTTCGCCTCCGCCGCGTCATACGGCATGACGACGGTCGCGGGAATGCCGCGGCGTTGAGCCGCATAGCAGAGAGAAAGGCCGTGATTGCCCGACGAATGGGTTGCCACGCCTTTCGCCGCCACAGCATCCGAAAGGCCAAGGACTGCATTGACGGCTCCGCGCGCCTTGAAAGCTCCGGCCTTCTGTAGATTCTCGCATTTGAAAAAAAGCCGCGCTCCGGCGCGCTCATTCATGAACCGGGATGTAAGCACGGGCGTGCGATGAACGAAGGAGCGGATTCGCTCGTGCGCTGCAACCACGTCGTCATACGTTGGAACCTGCACTGATCAACGCCCCATCCGAAAGAATTCCTATCTCATTGCACCAATTGCACGCGGCGACAAGTAGTGTTTCGCACCGGAACCTTGCGACACTTTCGTGGTTCTACAAACGCACGGAGGGATGACGATGTCACCGGACAGGGAAGAGAAGATCAGGCAACGGGCCTATGAACTCTGGGAGGCCGAGGGACGCCCGGAAGGGCGGCAGGCCGAACACTGGCAGCGCGCCGCACGCGAGATCGAGGCCGAGGAAGGCGGAGGCGCCGGAGTGGATGCCAACGAAAAGGCCGATCCGACGGATGAAACGGCGGAGAGCTCGGGCTTGTCGAGCAGTCTGCAGCCGGGCGGAACGACGCCGGGAGCAAGTCCCGCGACGACCGAGGGCAGCATTGGCACCGGCGGTGGAAGTACCGCCAAACGGGGCACCGGAACCGCTAAGCGCGCCGGGAAGAAGTAGCTGCCGCCGGAGTTCTCTACTCTGCCTTCAACACAGCCACTGGCAGTTGCTTCCACAGCGTGGACAGAGGCACCTCCTGGCCTTCGACCGTCTCGCCGGTCAAAGCCCGAAAGCGCTTGCCGCCCTGCGGAAGGCGAAGCCGGGTTCGCGCGAAGGCGCTGGCGATCCATGAGTCCCGGCCCGGCTCGCAATGCCGCAGCACAAGGCGCGGCACCACAACGACGAGGCATTTTCCCTTCCGTGAACGGGTAAAGGCGAGAGCATGAAGGTCTTCGTCACCCACGATCTCGACAGGCTTGTAATCGCCATCGCAGAAAAGATCCGGGTGCGCACGGCGTAGACGAAGCAGCCGCTCCAGAAGCCAGAGCTTCGGCAGTCCTTCGCGCCAGCGCTCCATCGCCTCGGCCGCCGGCATTT
>JAJUHJ010000055.1 GCA_029279965.1 Phyllobacteriaceae bacterium | reverse complement strand
GCGCGGCGAGCCTGTGAGCGATCCCGATTCGATTGTCTCGATGAAGGTGGCTGCGGATCTTTGAGATGAGGAGTCTTGCCGCAGCCTTTATGCTCCTGGTGCTTGCGTGCCAGCCGGTGCTGGCATCCGGCAGCATCGAATGCACCTCTCCCGATGGTGATGCTTCGCTCGGCCTGACGATCGGCAGTCTGCCGATACTGGCTGTGGTCGGTGCCGCGATCGAGGCCGATGGCAAGACATGGACGCTGAATGGCGATGGCGAGAGTGCTCTCGCCGTCGGCCAGGCGTATCGCACGCATGATGCAATGCGCATCGATTTCACCGATCCGAATGTCGAGCGTGTCGTGGCCGAAGTCCGGCTGTTCTCAGCCTCCGACGGCAAGGATATGGCGACTGCGGGCACGGTGAAAGTAGCGGGCAGCGGAGCCTGGGCCGTCACCTGCACCGGTCCTTAGCGCGAGGGGCCGCCATGCGCGTCGATCTCTTCGACTTCGATCTGCCGGAAGAGCGGATCGCACTAAGGCCGGCAAGCCCGCGCGATGCCGCGCGGATGCTCGTGGTTCGCCCGAAGGCCGCTATGGAAGACCGGATCGTGCGCGACCTGCCGGGATTTCTGCGGCCGGGCGATGCCCTGGTTTTCAATGACACGAAGGTCATTCCCGCGCGGCTGTCCGGCATCCGCCGCAGAGGCGAGACGGCGGCGCATGTCGAAGCGACGCTGCACATGCGCACAGGGCCTGATCGGTGGAAGGCCTTTTTGAAACCGGCAAAGCGCGTCGTCGAGGGCGAGCGCATCCAGTTCGGCCACGACGCGGAAAGCTGTTTCCTCGGCTCGCTGGATGCCACGGTGGCGGAAAAGGGCGAGGGGGGCGAGGCGCTGCTCGTCTTCGATTTCTCCGGACCGGTGCTGGACGAGGCCATTGCCGCCGCCGGACACATTCCGCTGCCGCCCTATATCGCTGCCCGGCGGCCGGACGATGCGCGCGATCGTGCCGATTATCAGACGATCTATGCGCGTGAAGAGGGCGCCGTCGCGGCGCCGACGGCCGGCCTGCATTTCACCCCGGAACTTTTCGCCGCGCTGGACGAAGCGGGCATCGAGCGGCACTTCGTAACGCTGCATGTGGGTGCGGGCACATTCCTGCCAGTCAAGGCAGACGACACCGAGGCGCACAGGATGCACTCGGAACGAGGCGAGGTGAGTGCAGCGACCGCCGATGCCCTGAATGCGGTGCGAGGGCGGGGCGGACGCATTGTTGCGGTAGGCACCACTTCGCTCCGGCTGCTCGAAAGCGCGGCCGATTCGGCGGGGCGGGTTGGTGCGTGGTCAGGCGAAACGGACATCTTCATTACGCCTGGATATGACTTCCGTGCCGTTGACGTCCTGATGACGAATTTCCACCTACCGCGCTCGACGCTTTTCATGCTGGTCTCGGCCTTCAGCGGACTTGACACCATGAAGGCCGTGTATGGGCATGCCATCGAACAGGGCTATCGCTTTTACTCTTATGGCGATGCCTGCCTGCTTTTCCGGCCCCGATCGTGAGCGACACCTTCACATTCCGCCTTCTGGCGAGGGATGGCAAAGCGCGCCGTGGCGAGATCGCCATGCCGCGCGGCGTCGTTCGTACGCCGGCCTTCATGCCCGTGGGCACAGGCGGCACGGTCAAGGCCATGTATATGGACCAGGTGAGGGCGCTGGGCAGCGACATTATCCTGGGCAACACCTATCATCTGATGCTGCGGCCGGGGGCCGAGCGTGTCGCGCGCCTTGGGGGTTTGCACGATTTTGCCCGCTGGCCATACCCGATCCTGACCGATTCCGGCGGCTTTCAGGTCATGTCGCTGTCGGCCCTGCGCAAGATCACGGAAAAGGGCGTTACCTTCCGCTCCCATGTGGATGGGGAGGTGCATGAGATGTCGCCGGAGCGCTCGATCGAGATTCAGGGTTTGCTGGATTCGGACATTCAGATGCAGCTCGATGAATGCTTGCGCCTGCCGGCCCTGGAAAAGGAGATCGAGCGTGCGATGGAGCTTTCGCTGCGCTGGGCCGAGCGCTGCAAGGCAGCCTTCGGCGACCAGCCGGGAAAGGCCATGTTCGGTATCGTGCAGGGTGGCGACAATTCCCGCCTTCGCTTGCGTTCAGCCGAGGCGCTCTCAGCCATGGACCTCAAGGGATATGCTCTTGGCGGTCTGGCGGTGGGCGAGCCGCAGGCGGTGATGCTGGAGGTTCTCGATGCGACCTGCCCTGCCCTTCCGGCGGAAAAGCCCCGCTATCTCATGGGCGTCGGCACGCCGGACGACATCCTTCAATCGGTTGCGCGCGGCATCGACATGTTCGACTGTGTCATGCCGACAAGGGCTGGACGGCACGGCCTGGCCTACACGCGGCGCGGCAAGGTCAACCTGAAGAACGCACGCCATGCGGAAGACCCGCGCCCGCTTGACGAGCAAAGCGATTGCCCCGCCGCGCGCGATTATTCCCGCGCGTATCTCCACCATCTGGTGAAATCGGGCGAGGCGCTGGGAGGCATGCTTCTGACCTGGAACAACCTTGCCTATTATCAGGCGCTCATGGCCGATATTCGCGCAGCGATCGAAGCTGGTCGCTTTGCCGAGCGTTCCGCCGAGATCCGCGAAGGATGGGAACGGGGCGACCTGCCGGCGCTCTCGACTAGTCTCCCATCTTGAGCGCCTGGATGAACGCTTCCTGCGGGATTTCAACTTTCCCGAACTGGCGCATCTTCTTTTTGCCTTCCTTCTGCTTTTCCAGAAGCTTCCGTTTGCGGCTCACGTCACCGCCATAGCATTTGGCGGTAACGTCTTTTCTCAGCGCCGAGAGCGTTTCGCGGGCGAGCACTTTGCCACCGATGGCCGCCTGGATCGGGATCTTGAACATGTGGCGGGGGATCAACTCCTTGAGCTTTTCGCACATGACACGGCCGCGCTTTTCCGCCGCTGAGCGGTGGACAAGCATGGAAAGCGCATCGACGGGTTCGTCGTTTACGAGGATCGACATCTTGACGAGATCGCCCTCGCGATAGCCGGTGAGTTGATAGTCGAAGGAGGCATAGCCCTTTGAGATCGATTTCAGCCGATCGTAAAAATCGAACACGACCTCGTTCAATGGAAGATCGTATGTGGCCATGGCGCGCGTGCCGACATAGGAGAGGTCGACCTGCACGCCCCGCCGGTCCTGGCACAGCTTGAGGACCGCGCCGAGATAATCGTCCGGCGTTATGATCGTGGCGCGAATCCATGGCTCCTCGATGCGATCGATCTTGACCACGTCCGGCATGTCCGCCGGGTTATGCAACTCCCGCATGGAGCCATCGGTCATATGGAGCTGGTAGACGACCGAGGGCGCCGTGGCGATGAGATCGAGATCGAACTCCCTGCTCAGGCGCTCCTGGATGATCTCCAGATGAAGCAGGCCCAGGAAGCCGCAGCGGAAGCCGAAGCCGAGGGCGGCCGAAGTCTCCATTTCATAGGAGAAGCTGGCGTCGTTCAGCCGGAGCTTGCCCATGGCGGCGCGCAGATCCTCGAAATCGGCGGCATCGACGGGAAAGAGGCCGCAGAAGACGACAGGCTGAGCCGGCTTGAAGCCTGGCAAGGCCTTTTCCGTGGGACGCTTGTCTTCTGTGATGGTATCGCCAACGCGTGTATCCGCCACCTCTTTTATGGAAGCCGTGATGAAGCCGATCTCACCTGGCTGCAAAGCGTCGACCATGACCATTTTCGGCGTGATGACGCCGACCCGGTCGACCGGATACCGTGCGCCCGTGCCCATAAGACGGATGGTCTGGCCCTTCTTCAGTTCGCCGTCGATGATGCGCACCAGAACGATGACACCGAGATAGGCGTCATACCAGCTATCGACCAGAAGAGCCTTGAGAGGCGCATTTCTGTCGCCCTCCTTCGGCGCGGGCAGGCGGGTAACGATCGCTTGCAGAACATCTTCCACGCCCTGGCCCGTCTTGGCCGAGATCTGCACGGCATCGGCGGCATCGAGGCCGATCACCTCCTCGATCTGCTCCTTGATGCGCTCGGGCTCCGCGGCGGGCAGGTCCACCTTGTTCAGGACCGGCACAATCTCATGGTCGTTGTCCAGCGCCTGATAGACGTTTGCGAGGGTCTGCGCCTCCACGCCCTGGGAAGCATCGACCACCAGCAGCGATCCTTCGCAGGCGGCAAGCGAGCGTGAGACCTCATAGGCAAAGTCCACATGGCCGGGTGTGTCGATGAGGTTCAGTACGTAATGCTGGCCGTCCCGCGCGTCGTATTCGAGGCGCACCGTGTTGGCTTTGATGGTGATGCCGCGTTCACGCTCGATATCCATTGCATCGAGCACCTGTTCCTTCATCTCGCGCTGTTCCAGCGAGCCGGTCATCTGAATAAGCCGGTCGGCGAGCGTCGACTTGCCGTGGTCGATGTGGGCCACGATGGAGAAGTTTCGGATATGGCTAAGTGGCGTATCGGTCATGGTCGGCATGTAGCAGCGCGCTCGGGCCGCGGCAAGCAGGATGGCGTCGGCGCATATGCTCGTAGATGCGCGCGGCGAGATGAAACATGTTTAACGGAACCTTCATGTTCGCCGAACATGTTGCGGCTGTGGCTTTCCGGGGGGAGACGGCGCGCCGTACCATGAACGCTTTCAGGCCGCGGCAGACTGAGGACGTGGGCAATGCTGGAATTCTTCGGCCTTGGGCCACGTGAGGGAGAGCTGTTGACGACAGAGGGCGCCCTTCCGCTTGCCACGAGCGCTGCATTGCTGCTGGCTGCGCTGCTCGCCCTCTATCTTTGGCGTATCGTGCGCCGCCGCCCGGCGATGGAGGGCGATCCCTCGCAGACCATCGCGTCCGCAGTTCGCGGATTGCGTCAGCGTTACCTTGTCGTCATGGCCGCGCTCATTCTTCCAGGCAGTGCTTTTATCGTCGGCTCGCACATCGCCAACACACGATTTTCCGACGCCACTTCGATGGCGATGATGGTTGCCGAAGCCAACGATGCGGTGGATCGCGTGCGCCGCATTGCCATGGAAATGGCGCGCCAGCCGATGGAGGAAACCGAATGGACCGCAGGCGCGCTCGAAACCCGCGCCAAGCACCTGGAAGAGCTTCTGGGGCGCGTGGAGCTGTTATGGGGTCGCCTCGATGAACGCCTGAAGGATCAACTGATCGCGCGGACGCCGGATGGCCCCACCACGCCGGTAGAGCTGTTGCGCTCCTTTTCCGACGAAGTTGGGACGGCCGTCGACAGGGAGCGGCAAGAGCGACGCGCCGCCGGCGTGCATCTGGAGGTAATGTCGGGATTTGTCATGGATCCCGCGCTTGCCGAACTTGCCACCGCGCTGCGTACCTTCAACCGTGACCTGGCCGAACAGGTCGAGGTGGCGATCACGGTCGTGGCTATTCTTCTGACGTTGTTTGCGGCAGCCATTCTGCTCTTTATCTTCCTGCCCATGGATCGTTCTATCCGGCACGCGCTCAAGCGGCTGAAAACGGCGGTGGAGGGGGCAAAGGCCGCCGATCGGGCGAAGACCGAGTTCCTGGCCAATATGAGCCACGAGATCCGCACGCCGATGAATGGCGTGCTCGGCATGGCCGAATTGATGGCGAACACGGATCTCGATGCGCGTCAGCGCACCTATAACGACGTGATCGTGAGCTCTGGAAATGCGCTGCTGAACATCATCAACGACATCCTGGATTACTCAAAGATCGACGCGGGGCACGCACATCTCGATCCCGCTCCATTCAACCTGCAGGAGTCGTTGGAGGATGTTGCAGCGCTGCTTTCCTCGCGCGCCTCGGAGAAGGACCTGGAGCTGATCGTACGCGTCGACCCGAAATTACCGAAATGGGTCGTGGGTGATGGCGGGCGCGTGCGACAGGTCCTGTCGAACCTGGTCAGCAATGCTGTGAAGTTCACGGAACGTGGCCATGTGCTGATCGAGGCATTTCGCGACGGCAAGGCGGTCCGGTTTCAGGTTACCGATACCGGGATTGGCATTCCCGAGGATAAACTCGACACCGTGTTCGAGAAATTCAGCCAGGTGGACGGCTCGGCCTCACGCCGGCATGAAGGCACGGGCCTGGGACTTGCCATCGCCGCCAAGCTGGTTGCGTTGATGGAAGGGACAATAGAGGCCGAAAGCCAGCCCGGCAAAGGCTCCGTTTTCCGCTTCCGTTTGCCCTTGCCCGCTGGCGAGGGCCCGCACGAGGAAAAGCATGAAACGGGGCCGGTGGAGCGGGCGCGCGTCCTGGTAGTCGATGACAACGAGATCAATCGACGGATCTTGACGGAACAGATGCGCAATTGGGGCCTCGATTGCTGCGCCGTGGAAGGTGCCGAGATGGCGCTGACATTCCTCCAGCATTCGCGGCGACTGGGCGTGTCCATCGATCTCGTGATCCTTGATTACCAGATGCCAGGAATGAACGGGGCCGAGCTTTTGCGACGCATCCGGCAGCAAACGAATGAGGCTGAGACGGCGGCGATCCTGCTCACCTCGATTGATGACGACACATGTCTCCGCGAGGTGAAATCATCCGGCGTGTGCGCGGTCCTGATCAAACCGGCGCGTTCCGCTCTTCTGCGCAAGACCGTTATGGAAGCCCTCGGGCAATGGGGATACGAAGCGGAAGAGGCAGTGCCCGTTGGTCCGGCCTCGACAGTGCAACAGCCTGAAACAAGGGACACGGCGAGTAGGTCTGCCCAGGTGCTTGCTCTGCCCGATCCTACCGGATCCCAGCGGCTCGACGTACTCGTTGCCGAGGACAATGAGGTGAACCAGCTCTTCTTTCAACAGGTGCTCGAGCAATCCGGCCGTCGCTTTGCCATCGTCGAGAATGGCGAAGCAGCAGTCAGGCTCTGGCGCCAGCGCAGGCCATTCCTCATCCTCATGGATCTCTCCATGCCGGGGATGAACGGGCTGGAGGCGACGGCGGCCATTCGCCGTGAAGAAGCGGAAAGGTCCCTTCGACGCACGCCTGTCATCGGACTGACGGCCCATGCGTTGGAGAGCGATCGCGCGGACTGCCTTCAGGCAGGAATGGACGATTACCTCGCCAAGCCCGTCTCGCCGGCGCGACTTGAAGAAAAGATCGCAGCCTGGACACCGCATCTCAGAATCGCCAAGGGCTGATCGGCACGCGCGTTGTGCATGTCCCGCTATGGCGAACGCAGGCGATTGACTTTAATCAATCGATTGATTAAGTCATCCCCATGACGAGGAATTCAGAAAATGGACAAGGCCGCCCGGCAGGGCCGCGGCGCGCCAATGGCGCTGAGCATACGCGCGAGGCATTGATCCGGGCCGGCCTCAGGCAATTCGGCGCGCAAGGATTTGACGCAGCATCCACCCGCCTGATTGCTGCCGAGGCGGGCGCAAACATCGGCTCCATCGCCTATCATTTCGATGGGAAGGAAGGGCTGAGGGAAGCGTGTGCCCAATATATCGTCAAAACGATCTCTCAGGTGGCGGGCGGTGCTCTTGGCGGTGTTGTCGATGCCTCGCCGGGCGCCGCTGCTTCGCCCGAAGAAGCTGAAGAAATGCTCGTCCAGGCTCTGCAGGCGATGGTGGAATTCCTGGTCGCCCGGCCGGAAGCGGGCGATATCGTGCAATTCATACTGCGCGAGCTGGCGCACCCGACCGGCGCGCTCGACGTCATTTATGCCGGTGTCTTTGAACCGGTGCACGCACGGCTGTGCGGATTATGGGAAGCGGCCAGCGGAGAGCCGGCGGAGAGCGAACAGACCAAAATCGCTGTGTTCACTGCCATTGGGCAGGTCGTCTATTTTCGCATCGCCCAGGAGCCGGTGAAACGCCGCATGAGCTGGAAGCAGATCGGCCCGCGCGAGGCGCGCATGGTGGCAAAGGCCGCCACCGACAATCTTCGGGCGATGCTGAGGGCGCGGAGGCGAAAGACGTGAGCATTCTGTGTGCGCTCCCCCTCGCGAGTTTTCTTTTCGCTGTCTGCGCCACGCCGGACCCACTGGCCGCGGGCTATGTGGAGGGCGAATATGTGCTGCTTGCGCCTGTCGAGGTGGGGCAGGTGCGCGAAGTGATGGTTCGCCGAGGCGACGAGGTCGAGGCCGGAGATCCCGTTGCCCGGATCGAGCGCACCGATGCCGAAATCACGGTGGCAGAGGCTGAGGCTGCACTGGCCGAAGCAGAGGCGCAATTGGCCGACCTCCAGCAGGGCAAGCGCGCGGAAGAGATCGCCGTGCTGGAGGCATCGTTGACCTCTGCCGAAGCACGGGCAGCTGAAGCACAACGCGTGTTGAGCCGCACACGCGACCTGTTTGAGCGCAGCATCGCCTCGCAGGCAGCACTCGACCAGGCCGAGACCGAGGTCGAACTGGCGCGGGCGAGCGTGGGCGAGGCCGAAGCCAATCTCGCAGTGGCGCGCCTGCCTGCCCGCGTTCATGAAATCACGGCGGCCAAGGAACGCCGGGAGCAGGCGAGCCAGGCTTTGAAAGAAGCGCGATGGCGCCTTTCCGAACGCACCATCCGGGCATCGGTCGCGGGGCGCATCGATGACGTGATCCGGAATGCCGGCGACATTGCCGGACCGTCCGCGCCCGTCATTTCCATTTTGCCGGAAGGCGCGGTGAAGTTGAAGCTTTATCTGTCGGAGGCAGATTTCTCAGCGGTTGAAATGGGGTCGCTGCTCGATGTGCGCTGTGATGGCTGCCCGCCGGGAATGCAGGCTCGCGTAACCTATGTGTCTCCGGACCCGGAGTTCACGCCGCCGGTGATCTATTCGCTGGAGACACGACAGAAGCTCGTCTTCCTGGTGGAAGCACGGCCGGAAGGGAGGGCAGCGAAGGAGCGGCTGAAGCCGGGGCAGATCGTGGATGTGGTGATGAGCGACTAGCGATTTTCCGGATGCGAGCGCTGGGCGCCGCCGCTCCTTTGGAGAGAGATATGCATGCCATCGACGTTCAGGGCCTTGTGAAGCGTTTCGGCGATAAGACCGTCGTCGATCATGTGTCGATGACGGTCAATAGGGGCGAGATCGTGGGTTTCCTCGGTCCCAACGGTTCCGGCAAGACAACGACGATCCGCATCATGTGCGGGCTTCTGACGCCAGATGAGGGAAGCGGCAAGGTCCTTGGCTACGATCTCATCGCCGAAAGCCTGAAGATCAAGCGCGAGGTCGGCTATATGACTCAACGCTTCTCCTTCTACGAAGACCTGACGATTGCCGAAAATCTGGAGTTCGTTGCGCGGCTCTATCGTTTGAGGCCGGTGCGGGAGCATGTCGATCGCACGCTCGAAGATCTGGGGCTTGCCAGCCGCCGCAACCAGCCAGCCGGCACGCTTTCGGGAGGCTGGAAACAGCGGTTGGCGCTCGCCGCCTGCATCATGCACAAGCCGAAGCTTCTGTTGCTCGACGAGCCGACGGCCGGTGTCGACCCGAAAGCGCGGCGCGACTTCTGGGATGAAATTCACCGGCTGGCGGCAGACGGCCTCACGGTGCTGGTCTCCACCCACTATATGGACGAGGCCGAGCGCTGCCACCGCATATCCTACATCTCCTATGGCAAGCTGTTGACGACCGGCGCCGTCGCCGATGTGGTGCGGGACGCAGGGCTCATCACATTCCTCGTTGAAGGCAATCAGCTTGAGGCGATTGCGCGCGATCTTGCCGCGCGTCCTGGCGTTGAGCAGGTGGCGCCGTTCGGCGCTACGCTGCACGTGGTCGGGACCGATGAGAATGCGCTGCGCGCTGCTCTCGCCGATCTCGAAAGCCGGCCGGGTGTAAGTGTTCAGCGTGGCGAAACCAGCCTTGAAGATGTTTTCATCCAATTCATGGCGCAGTCGCGGGACAACATGGCATGAACGGTGCCCGCCTATTTTCCTTCACCAGGCTTGGCGCACTGCTTGTCAAGGAGTTCATCCAGATGCGGCGCGACCGCATCACCTTCGGCATGATGCTGGGCGTGCCGCTGATGCAGCTTCTTCTGTTCGGATATGCCATCAACAGCGACCCGAAGGAACTGCCCGCGGCGCTCGTGACAACGAGCCACGACCATTACAGCCGCGCCATGATCTCCGCGCTGGAGATGACCGGCTATTATCGGTTCGACCATATCGTCGGCAGCGCGGCAGAGGCCGAGGCGCTGATGGAAAGCGGACAGGTTGTGTTCATCGTCACCATTCCCGCCGATTTCTCGCGGAAGGTGGATCGGGGAGAGCGGGCGCAGATCTTGATCGAGGCCGATGCGACGGACCCGTCCGCCGCCAGCGGCGCAATCTCAACGCTTGATACCGTGGCTCAAGGGGCATTGTTGCGCGAGCGCGGCATCCCCGCCTCACAGGCGCGAAGGAACAACGGCCTCGAAATTGTGGTGCACCGCCGCTACAATCCCGAAGGCATTTCGCAATACAACATCGTGCCTGGTCTGCTCGGGGTCATCCTGCAGATGACGATGGTTATGATGACGTCCATCGCGCTGACCCGTGAACGCGAGCGTGGCACGATGGAAAACCTGCTGGCCATGCCCGCCACCCCGCTGGAAATCATGTTGGGCAAGGTCTTGCCCTATTTTGTCGTGGGCGCGGTGCAGGTTGCGGTTGTCCTTTCTGCGGCGAGCCTGCTTTTCGCCATCCCTTTCGTGGGTGATATGTGGCTTCTGCTTCTTGCCGTGTTCGTCTTCGTGCTGGCGCTGGTGTTGCTCGGTTATACGATTTCCACCGTCGCCCGCACACAAATGCAGGCATTGCAACTCACCTTCTTCTTCTTTCTCCCGTCCATTTTGCTGTCGGGTTTCATGTTTCCGTTCCGTGGGATGCCCATTTGGGCGCAATGGATCGGCGAGATCTTTCCGCTCACTCATTTCTTGCGGGTCATCCGTGCGGTGATGCTGAAGGGGGCCGAGATGCCCGCGGTCGCTTTCGAAACTGCCGTGCTTGGCCTTTTCATCTTCGCCTATGCCGCAATTGCGCTGATGCGCTTCAGGCGCACGCTGGATTAAGCCGCCCCCGGCGAAATGTGCTACCGCAGCTCCGAAAGCACGAGAATGACGAGGAAGCCCGCGGCTATCGACAGCGCGGCGGACTGCAGGTACTGGCGGCTTTCGGCCTCGGGTATCAGGTTCGTGACGGTGAGATAGAACATGCCGCCAGCCCCGGCGGCAAACAGAAAGCCCAAAAGGGGCTGCGGCATCCCGTTCAGGAGGAGCCAACCGGCGATAGCCGAAGCGAATACGGATATTGCGATCAGGCCCGTCCATTTGAGGATCCGTGCGCTGTGCCTCGCGGCGCCATCTTCCTGACGGATAAGCTCTCCGATGGTGAGCCCTTCGCTGACATTGTCGATGGCGATGGCCAGACCAACGATCAGCGCGACACCGGGATCGATCGCTGCTCCGACGCCGATGGTAAGGCCCTCGATAACCTCTTCCACGCTGGTGCCCGCAGCCAGCACGGTTACCTCGTCGCCACGTGGCCGATAACGTCTGTGATAGCGGCTGACCTGCGGTCGTTGCTCGGCCTTTGGACCTGCTATTGCGCCACGGTTTACGAAAAGATCAAGGCCGTAGACCAGCGCAATGCCTGTTGCGAAGCCCGCAACCGCCTCCACAAGCGCGGAAAGCTCCAGCGCCTTGGGCATCATCTCGAAGGCGAAAGTGCCGAGAAGCACACCGCCGGCGAAGCCCACGCAAATGGACAGGAACAAGCTCGACGGCCGAAAGAAGATCGCCGCCGCGCCGCCGGCAAGCGAGGAAAGCGCGGCCGCGAACGCAATTGCAAGTACGGAGAGGAAAGGGCCTTGCATCGGTAGCTCCGTGGTGAGAGCAATGGAATGCACCGGCACTCGAAACGTTGCGCCGGCACCCGGTTTCCCGGTCAGGATTTGCATGCGTATCCTGCTTGCGCCGGCGATTTTCAGCACATAGATTAGAATTATTATAAAGAGGATGTCCGGTTCATGCTTAACCGCCTGTTCGGTTTCAACCGCCGTACGTTTTCATCTCTCTCGGAACAGGAGGTGCTGGCGCTGGCAATCTCGTCGGAGGAAGACGACGCGCGTATCTACCGCGCTTATGCCGATGGCCTGCGCGATGACTTCCCGCACTCGGCTGCCATGTTCGAGGAAATGGCGGCCGAGGAGGATCAGCACCGTGCGTCGTTAATCTCGCTGCACCGGAAGCGTTTCGGCGAGCGTATTCCGCTCATCCGCCGCGAGCATGTTCGTGGTTATTACCAGCGTCGTCCGGATTGGCTGGTGCGACCGCTGGGGCTGGACGAGGTGCGCGCGCAGGCGGTGATCATGGAGGAGGAGGCGCACCGATTTTACCTGGAGGCCGCGAAGCGGACCAGCGATGCGGCCACACGCAAGTTGCTGGGCGATCTGGCGGCAGCGGAGCAGACGCATGAGTCCTTGGCCGCACATCTGGCAGAAAGACATCTGGGCGGGGAGGCGCGCCAGGAGGAAGATCGCACGGAACGGCGCCAGTTCATCCTAACCTATGTACAGCCAGGCCTTGCCGGCCTGATGGACGGCTCCGTCTCCACGCTCGCTCCCATTTTCGCCGCCGCGTTCGCAACGGGAAATACATGGCAGACCTTTCTGGTGGGACTCGCCGCGTCTATCGGCGCCGGCATTTCCATGGGCTTCACGGAAGTCGCATCCGACGACGGGGTCATTTCCGGGCGAGGCTCACCGGTCAAGCGCGGCGTTGTTACGGGCCTGATGACAACCGCCGGCGGGCTTGGTCACGCGCTGCCCTATCTGATCCCGCACTTCTGGACGGCGACGACAATCGCCATTGTGATTGTCTTCGTTGAGCTGTGGATCATCGCTTATATTCAGAACCGCTACATGGAGACGCCCTGGAGCCGCGCGACATTCCAGGTGGTGCTGGGCGGCGCGCTGGTGTTCGCGGCCGGCATGCTCATCGGCAATGCCTGAATGTGATGAATGTTCTGCAGCGATAGAAGAAATACTTCTCTCCGCCCCGGCGATGGTGGGACGGAGAGAAGATGCGCATGGAGAGAGCAGCCCTATTCGGCTGCAGCAAGATTGATGCGGCTTTCGGCAAGCTTCGTCAGCTTCTCGTCCGTGGCCTTTTCCTCCGCCAGATTGCGCTTCAATATGTCGGCGCAGTCTTTGTGGCCGAGTTCCTGAGCCCAGGTGACCAAGGTTCCGTATCGCGTGATCTCGTAATGCTCCACGGCCTGCGCAGCGGCGATCAATGCGGCATCGAGCACATTCTTGTCATCGACCTCACCGGCCACCTCGTTGGCCTCCTTGATGATGCCGTCGATAGCCGGACAATCGACGCCCTTAGCCTCCAGATCCATCATGCGGAAGACCTCATCCAGATTGCTGATATGGCCTTCCGTCTCTTGCAGATGTTTTTCGAATCCTTGCTTGAGCTGCGGGTTGCTCGATTTCTCGATCATTTTCGGCAGAGCCTTGGTGATCTGCTTCTCCGCGTAGTAGATGTCGCGCAACGTATGGACAAACAGGTCGTCCATCGTTTTGATGTCCTTTGAAAACACACCCATCGTTCTCTTCCTCTTCTTCTTTGCTCTCGGCTGGGCGGGAATGCGGCTGTCAGCTACCCAGCCAGTTGTCCTAACCAAGGCGTCGGGCGCTCTGTTCCACCCTGCGGAGCATGGTTTTTCACTTTGCGCGACACGTGGATGTGGCATTTGCGCCACGGTAGTGGGTTGAAGAGGAAGCGCCACAACAGCGCCTAGAAGAAACCCATTTTCCGACACGGAAAGCGGGTTTGTTCATTGCCGGTTTCATCAAGCGTTCATGGGTGGGTGCTATAGTCCTCAAAAGTAGGGCACCTGCATTCGTCGGAGTATGGATGATGGGGTTGGTAAAGGTGTTGGTTCGTTGCGCGAAGGCGATCCGTGACTTCTTTGCGCCGGATTATCATCCCGAGCGACATTACATGCGCGGGCCTGGGCCTGCATGCCGTCGGCGCGGTGACGGTGGACGCTCGGCAAGCGCGTGACCTTCGTGCAGGTACGATAATGCACTTTGCGCCGAAACCGGTTTTATGTCGGTGGATGCTCTGATCAGGGACACGGTTTCAGAATGACCGGGACCCCGGCGTTTGCACCCAATTCGCGGCAGTGTCCCGCCGCGCACAGACGCCAGGGACTGATCGTAGCTCCCGATGCGGCAAGCCTGAGTTCGGGCAATGGCGGGAGCGGCGGGACGTACACCCACCATCCGTCTACCAGGTGAGCGTCGGGTGGCGGCTCCATCCCCGCGCCGGAGCCTTTCACGCGTGCCTCGACAAGTTCGAGACCTTGCGAATTGACGCGCCAGACCTCCTGCCACTCGATCATTTCCACCGAGTGCGTCCACGAGAGCGTAAAGAGACTGGCTGCAACAGTTGCTGTTTTCCCACCGGCGAAGATGCAGAGACTCATACCGTCGAGTCGCCGGTTTTCTGCCCGGCTTGCGGAGGCAAGGCACGCTTTATGAGATAGTTGGCAGCGAAGAATGCCGCCGCAAGCCCCAACCCGATTTCATCCGTCACCGGCATTGCCGCAATCAGCGTGAACGCGGCAGCGGTTGCAAGCAGTCGTTCCCAAACGGCGAGAGGCCGTCGCAGATAACCGATGACGGCAGCGCCCCAGAGGCCGATCGCAAGACTGGTCTTGAAGACAATGTAGACAACGGCGGCAGGATATCCCACCGCCTCGGCCAGAGGCCCGCCGTCCTGGAGCATCAAAGCGGGGGTGTAGACAGCCATGAAGGGAATAATGAAGCCGGCAGCGGCGATCTTGACCGCCTCCAGCGAAATCTTGAGGCCGTTTTCCTTGGCGATGGGACTGGCCGCGAAGCAGGCCAGCGCCACTGGTGGGGTCAGGTCGGCGAGAATGCCGAAGTAGAACACGAACATATGGCTGACGATCAGCGGGACTCCGAGAGCGAGCAGCGCCGGGCCGGCGATGGACGAGGTGATGATGTAGTTGGGAATGGTGGGAATGCCCATTCCAAGGATGATGCAGGTAATCATCGTCAGGACCAGCGACAGGAAGAGGCTTGTCTCACCCACCGAAACGATGAACTGGCCGAATGTGTTGGCGGCTCCCGTCAGCGTCATGGTGCCGATGATGATGCCAACGATCGCACAGGCAACGCCCACGGGGAGCGCTGTCTTGGCGCCCTCGGCAAGCGAGGCGCGGCAGACATCCAGTGTCTTCCGTCCGCCCTCGATGAAGATGTTGGCGAGGATGAGAGTGAGCGCGGCGATGACGATCGCGTTGATGCCATAGCGGAAGAAGCTGGCGGCGACGAGACCGAGCCCAACCCAGAAAATGATGCGCAGAACCTGGTTTGGCAGGCCCAATGCCACGGACCCGCCGAGAATGAGCAACACCGTCAGCGACAGGCCGACGGTGCCGGCGAAGAGCGGCGTGTAACCGCTGAAAAGCAGATAGACCAGAACGGCAAGCGGCAGAATGAGATACCAGCTTTTGCGCAAGGCTTTCAAAGCCGAGGGGAGTTCGGACTTTGGAAGTCCGTGCAGGCCGTGCTTGCCGGCCTCCAGATGAACCATCCAGAAGGCCGAGGCAAAATAAAGGATGGCGGGGACGATGGCTGCCTTGACCACTTCGTAGTACTCGATGCCGAGCGTCTCTGCCATGATGAAGGCGACAGCCCCCATCACCGGTGGCATGATCTGGCCACCCATGGAAGCGGTGGATTCCACCCCGCCGGCGAACGCGGCGCGATAGCCGAAGCGCTTCATCAGAGGGATCGTGAACTGGCCCGTGGTGACCACGTTGGCGACCCCTGACCCTGAGATGGTGCCCATGAGACCGGAGGAGATGACGGAGACCTTTGCGGCCCCGCCACGGGCATGACCCACAAGGCCGAGGGACACGTCCGTGAATAGCTTGATCATTCCAGCACGCTCGAGGAACGAGCCAAACAGGATGAAGAGGAAAATGTAGGTGGCCGAGACATAGACCGGAATGCCGTAAATCCCTTCGGTTCCATAGGTCATGTGGTCGATGATCTGGGAAAAGGCGTAACCGCGATGGTTCAGGGGCGAAGGCAGATATTGGCCGAAAAGGCAGTAGGCGAGAAAAGCACCGGATATGATCGGCAGCGCCGGCCCCATCAATATGTAGGCAGCGGCGAAGATGGTGATGAGCGCGACCACGCCGAAGATCATATCCCGCGGCAAGGGTACGCCAGCGCGCAGGATAAGCGGCTCGTACTCAACGTATTGGTAGATAGCGACCGATAGTCCCGCGATCGCCAACGCCCATGCTCCTGCTTTCAGGGCTGGTCCGGCATCGCGCGCCGAGGCAACCAGGGGAAAGACGAGCAGCATCAAAAAACCAACGTGGAACGCGCGCACCACCTGGCTCGGCAATGTGACGAGGTGGGCGGCGGTGGCGATCTGATAAAGGGAAAAGGCAACGGCGATCCACATCAGCAACCGGCCTTCGAAGCCGGGCTTAAAGTCGCCATGCGTAGGGTCCTGAAGATCGGCTGCCGGCTGGGCCGCGTTCTCTGCGTGCTCGGCGTTGGTCATCGCGTTCTCATCGTGTTGCTGTTTCTCGAGAGAAAAGCCGCTCTCGCGCATTCTAACGCATCTCCGCCGGTACCAAGCCGAAATTCGATGATGGCGGGACGCAAAGCCTCCTCTCCCTTGCGGGAGAGAAGGCGGGTTCCCAAGCCGGGAACCAGACGCCAGAATTGGCGCGAGCCTTGCAGGCGCAGACTGCCTCCGCGCTACAGCAGGCCTTGTTCCTTGTAATAGCGCTCGGCACCCGGATGCAGCGGAACGGGGACGCCTTCCGGTCCTTTCTCCAGCGAGATCGCTCTTGCGGCGGAGTGGGCGGCGACCATTTCATCAAGGTTTTCGAAGAGTTGCTTCGTCATCTCGTAAGCGACCTCTTCGGAGACGTCCGAATGGGTGACGAGAATGTTGGTGATCGCGAGCGTCGGCACGTCCTCTTCCTGCCCCTCATAGGTGCCTGCCGGAATGGTTTCAGCGATAAACGGGGCGCCGAGGGTCTCGGCCACGCTTTCGGGAACGGCGACCACGTTGACCGGAACGGAAAGCGCAAGGTCCTTGATGGAGGCAACGCCGAGACCGGCCGATTGTAGCGTCGCGTCGAGCTGGCGGTTTTTGATGAGCTCGACGGATTCGCCAAAGGGCAGATACTCGGTCTGCGAAAGATCTTCATAGCTCATGCCCATCGCTTCAAAGATGCGCCGGGCATTGAGTTCGGTGCCGGATTTCGGTGCTCCGACGGAAAGGCTCTTGCCCTCGAGTTGCTCGAAGGTTTCGATGCCGGATTCCTGCGAAGCCACAATCTGTACGTAGTTGGGGTAAATCGCGGCGATACCCCGCAGTTTCTCGAGTTGTTGAGGAAAGCCCGCTTCCTCGTCGCCTTCCCATGCAGACTTGACGGAATCGCCCAGCGCAAATGCGATTTCACCACGGCCCTGCTGCAAAAGATTCAGGTTCTCGACTGACGCTTTGGTCGATTGTACCTGCGTACGCACGCCCTCGATATTGTCGCCATAGATTTTCGAAAGCGCCACACCGAGCGGGTAATATACGCCTGAAGTGCCGCCGGTGAGCACATTGATGAATTCCTGCGCGCCCGCCGGCGCGGTATTGAGACCCAGCCCGAGCGCCAGCGCCCCGGCAGCCAGGAATTTCGATTTTACGCCAAGCATTTCTTCTCCTCCGAATGTCGATTCTTGCGCCTGGTTCAGGCGGAAACAATCAGCCCGTCGCGCCACAACGAGATATCCGGCGCACCACGGCTGCGCCAACCATAGCGGCAAGAAACGACGGTGGGAACTGTCGTCAGATACGACTTTCCGGGAAAATACGAGACTGGCCGAATTCACCGGAATTGTACGAGATGCTGGTGCGCGATCTGTTGAAAATGATGCGTTTCAGGCGATGCGTCATTCGTTTTCAGAAAACATTTCCTGGAGGCGTGCAAAGGGCATGACGTCCCGCGCGAAGGTAAAGGTGCCGTCGCCGAGCATCTCGCCCGCTGCGCGCTGGACCGCGCCAAAGGCGAGATTGGTAAGTTTGGATCCGACCGAAATGCGGCTGACACCGGCCGCAGCGAGTGCAGGAACCGAGAATTCCGCGATGGCCAGAACGTTGACGGGGCGGCTGACGGCCTCGCAGATGGCCCGTACCTGGGAGATATCTGTCAATCCCGGCGCGTAGAGCACATCGGCGCCTGCCTTCTCGAAAGCTTGAAGCCGTGCAATCGTATCGTCGAGATCGGGTCGGCCGTGGAGGAAATTCTCCGCACGCGCTGTAAAGACGAAATCACGCTTCAAGGCGCGTGCGGCTTCGGCTGCCGCGCTCACGCGCTCGACGGCCTGGGAGAAATCGTAGATAGGATTTTCCCGGTCGCCGGTGGCATCCTCGATCGAGCAACCGGCCAGACCAGCGGCTTCCGCCGCGAAAATGGTTTCGGCCGCACTGTCCGGGCTGTCGCCCTTACCGTGCTCCAAATCGGCAGAAACAGGCAGCGGGGTTGCAGCGACAATCTCGCGGCAGTGATCCATCATGTCTTCGAAGACGACGCCGCCATCCGGCAGCCCGCGTGAGAAGGCAAAGCCGGCGCTGGTGGTGGCAAGCGCCTTGAAACCGAGGGATGCGAGCAGCTTCGCCGTGCCGATATCCCACGGATTTGGAATGATGAAGGGGTTTTCAGCTTCGTGCAGCGTGCGGAAGTCGGAACCGATGTCAACCATGCCGTCTCTCCGAATGATCTGAAGCGATGAAACCGATCTGCTCCCGCAAATGTCAAGAGATTGGCGGTCTGATGCAGGTGGTGCGGGACCGGTTAAACGGTGCCGGTCGAGCCGAAGCCTCCCGCCCCGCGTGCGGTGTCGCCGGCGCTGTCGCGTTCCTCCACTGTAACGCGAAGGACAGGCGCGATGACGAGTTGGGCGATGCGCAGTCCGCGCGTGACGGCAAAATCTTCGTCCCCAAAATTGACAAGCAGCACCTGCACCTCGCCACGGT
This sequence comes from Phyllobacteriaceae bacterium, assembly GCA_029279965.1. Lineage (GTDB taxonomy): Bacteria > Pseudomonadota > Alphaproteobacteria > Rhizobiales > Rhizobiaceae > Chelativorans. The sequence continues at coordinate 588 of JAJUHJ010000055.1, read as the reverse complement.
AGTCGCTGTCGATGGTGCCGGGCGTGTTGAGGCATGTAATGCCATGGCGCAGAGCCAGTCCCGACCGCGGCCGCACCTGGCCCTCGTAACCGTTCGGGATCTCGAGAATGATCCCGGTGGGAACCAGTGCGCGCCTGCCGGGCAGAAGGATGATCTGCCGGTCTTCCGGCACGGCGGCGCGAAGGTCCAAGCCTGCAGAACCGGCTGTTTCGTACGCCGGTAGCGGCAGATCTTCGGCATGCGGCAGGCGGACGACGCCGATGACGGGCATGGATGCGGACGAAGTAACCATGCCCCATATCTGCCGCGGCGGGCAGAGGACGTCAATTCCGCCGACTTCCGCTACAAGGCTTTTCAACCCTTTTCATGGGCCTGCCATTTGACCTTGGTAACGCCAGCCGCGCCAGGTGCTCGCACCTCTCAGGCTTGGCGGGCCACCATCAGATCGGCGTACCGTTGCAGGTAAAGCGGCCATCCCTGATCGCTGGCCACACCATCGCGCACGCCCTCCCAACCCTCGCCATGACGCTCCAGGTTTCGATGCTCGATCTCGACGCGGGTGCGGTGTGCCGTCTCGGCAGTGAACCG
>JAJUHJ010000054.1 GCA_029279965.1 Phyllobacteriaceae bacterium | reverse complement strand
CGGGCTATTTCAACACGGAAAGATACGGCAACTACACGTTCAACGGCGTCGAGCTTCTGGAGCAGCATTGGGACGAGCAAATCCCGATTGCGGATAAGTCGTCATGGCGCGATCCTGCTATGGTCACCGCATTTCGTGAGGCGCTGCTCGATGGCGATCCGACGTCGCGGACCCGCACGCCGCCGACCTACCGCAGCCCCAACGGCATGCTGGAGGACCTCTACCTGATGGGTGCGACAGGCCAGAAACTGTTTCACGCCAGCCAGATCTACTGCCCGGTGTTCATCGTCAACCCGGAGTATGACGGGCTGTGCAGGGACACCGATATGGCGGTGTTCTGCGACGACCTTTACCATTCGCCGCAGGTCGTTCACTGGCGGGCCGCCAATTGCACGCACTACCTGCTGCTCGACCGTCCCGAGCGCGGGCGAAACGAGTTTCTGAGCAGGCTGGATGGCTTTCTCGGCTGATGGGACCCGGTAGCAGATGAATTGGATAATGACGGAATGCCGAACATCATGACTCGCGACGCGCCCCTTGTGGACTCCCATTTTCACGTCTTCACCACCGACATGCCACTGGCAAAGACCGCCTGGCACAGCCCCGACCACGATGCTTCCGTGGAGCAGTGCCTTGAGACGCTCGATGCACACGGGGTCACTTTCGGTGTTGTTGCCGCCGCCAGCCTGTACGGGACCTACAACGACTATGTCCGCGCGGCGCTCAAGACGCACCGCCGCTTGCGTGCAACTGCCATGGTCGATCCGAACTGGGATATTTATCAACTCGAACGGATGCGCGACGATGGGTTCGTTGGCCTGAGGCTGCTCTGGCGGCCGCTCGACGAGACGCCGGACCTTGACGCTGACGCCTACAGACGTTTGCTGCGGCGCTGCGCGGACCTGGGCTGGCACGTCCATCTCACGGAAAGGCCCGAACGGATGGAGCGCACGATCAAGGCCATCGAGGCGTGGGGCGTGAATGTGGTTCTCGATCATATCGGCCTAATCGACACGTCGGAGGGCATCGATGATCCCGCCTTCCGCGCAATCCTCGATGCAATTGAGCGGGGACGCACATGGGTCAAGCTTTCTGCCGGATTTCGATTCCGGCAGGAGGGTTTGGCTGAACGGTGTGCTGCAGCGCTGGTCGCGGCCGGCGGCTGGGAGCGGCTGGTTTGGGGGAGCGATTGGCCTTTCGCGGGGTTCGAGGATACCGTGAGCTATCAGGATACGATCGACGCCCTTTCTCGCTGGGTCCCCGATCCGCAGATGCGCCACGCCATAGGCGGGCGAACGCCTCTCAAGCTTTACTTCACTTAGCCGCGCCGCGCGGGCTCAATTCCCCGCCTGCGTCCGGCGCGATGCCGCGTTTCAGCATATGAAACGCAGCATCGAATGTCTGGAGCCAATTATTCAGCGGTCCCAAACTTGCGGAGGTGCCGGGGCATGGCCTCAAGATCCGCACCCAACGACTTCATGGAGGAGAATTGTGGTGAAGAAACAAACATCGATCGGGAAGTCCTTGCTCTGGTCCTTTGTGTCTTGCGTCGCTCTGGGGACGTCGAGTGCATTGGCGGCTACCTGTCCTGACGGGTTCCCCAGTCGTCCCATAAATTTCTATGTCGGCTATGCCGCCGGCGGTGGCACCGATTCAATCGCGCGCACGCTGGCACAGGCCATCGAAGAGAGCCATGGCTGGAACATTGTGGTGGAGAACCGTCCGGGGGCTGCGAGCGCGGTGATGGCCCAGGAACTTCTCAACGCCCAGCCGGATGGCTACAGCATTGGCCTCGGCAGCAGCGACACCATGGTGTGGAATCCCACCAGCGGCGATCTCGACTTCCATTACAGCGATTTCCACTTCCTGGGTTCGACCATGGATAGCTGGAACAGTTTCGCCGCGCTTTCCACGGCGCCCTTCGATGACATCGCGAGCCTCGTCGAGTACACGCGCGAAACGGGCATGGCGACCGTTGCCGTGGCCGGCTTCAACCAGACACTCGTGGTTGAGCAGCTTGCCGAGCAGTACGACATCAACCTTGTGCCTGTTCCAGTCGGCGGGTCGTCCGAATCCATGATGCTGACCCTGGGCGGCCATGTGGATGCCACGATTCAAGGCGTGGCCCACCTTGGTGAATTGCGGTCGGGCAACATGAAGCAGCTCGCTTCGCTGACCACGCACCGGCTGCCTTATGCGCCTGATTCCGCGACTCTGGAGGAGCAAGGTGCGGAGGCGCTTCCCATTCAGAGCGTGACGGTGCTTATGGCTCCACGCGAGCTTGATCCGGAGATCAGAACCTGCCTCGAAGGTGTCGTCGACGAAGCAGTCAACTCTGAAATTTTCGCTGATCTGATGACAAAATTCGAGAACAAGGCAGTTAACCGTGGTCCTGACGGGGTGCTCGAACTGATCTCCAACAGGGACGCACGGTTGAGAGAGCTGTTCAACGAGCCTGCCGCTGAATGATGACCGGCTGTGGCGGAAAGGATGCCGGCCCCGAGTGCATCCTTTCCGGGGGCGACTTTCTGGGCGAGGTCCCAGTCTGGGATGCGGATGGCAACCGCGTGTGGTGGCTCGATGTCAGCCGGGCGCGGCTGCAATCCTTCGACCTTGCAACCGGTCGGCATGAGGTGCGCCAATTTCCGGGTCGTACGGCAGGCGGTTGGGCGCTGCGGCGCGCCGGAGGTGCGGTCGTCGCCCTGGACGACGGGTTGCACGGTGTTTCCTCCGGTGCCGTCGGCCGCTTGATCGCAAATGTGCCGCCACCGGACATGCAGCTTTCACACCGCGTCAATGAGGCCGGCGTGGACTGTCAGGGCAGGTTGTGGCTGGGCGTCATGGATCGCACCGGCCGCGATTCATCAGGCGGTCTTTTTCGCATCGATGCGGACGGTTCCGTTTCCAGAATCCTTGAGGGGATCACCACGCCGAACGGGCTGTGCTTCGATCCGTCCGACACGGTGATGTATTTTTCTGATTCCGCGCTCAAGGTGATCTGGGCATTCGATTTCGATGCGCAGGAGGGTGTGCTGACACGGCGCCGCGTCTTCTGCGATCTGACGGCTCATCCTGGAATGCCGGACGGCGCGGCCGTGGATATCGAGGGATTTTTATGGGTCGCCTGCTTCGGTGGCGGGCAGATCATCAGGCTCGATCCGGGAGGCCGGGTCAACCGGACAATTTCATTGCCCGTCACCAAGGTCACCAGCCTGACCTTCGGTGGACCCGCATTGCGCACCTTGTTCATCACCACCGCATCGGGGAAGCTGACGGCAAGACAGCTTGCGGACCAGCCGCTTGCCGGTGGATTGTTCGCCATGGATGTTGACGTTGCTGGTCTGCCGCAACCGAAATTCGCCGGCTAGTAATCCAGGGGCGAGCGTGGATGCATTTCATATAGTGAAACCGGCCGAGAGCTTGGTCGACATCGCGCTCGTGAAAAGGCCTAGTCGGTAGGCGAGACGCTGGTTAATACAGTGATCGCAAAAGGGGAGGAGCTTGGCTGATGATCATCAGTGAACTGGCTCGTAAAGGCGTGGAGCGCTGCTTCGAAACGGCACGGAGAGCGCATGCGCGAGATTAAGGACATCATCGGTGGAGGGCTGCTTGTCCTGATCGGTGGATTTGCTGCCTTCTATGCTGCGTTCACGCTCAGGCTGGGCACCATCTGGCAGATGGGACCGGGCATGTTCCCCGCGGCCGTCGGTGTGATTATTTTTCTGCTTGGCGCGGGCATCATGATTTCCGGCCTGCTTCGCGAGGGTGGGCCGGTTCGCTTCGATTGGCGACCGCTTGGGTTGATTTCGGCCGCAGTCTTTGCCTTCGCGCTGCTGATCCGCCCCTTCGGCCTCGTCCCCGCGATTGTCGCACTGGTCTTCATTTGCAGCCGCGCCGACAACAAGCTCTCGCCGCCGCGTGCCGTTCTGCTGGCCGGAGTGCTGTCACTGTTGGCGGTAATTATCTTTCCGGTCGGGCTGGGACTGCCCTGGCCTCTTTTCCGTTGGCCCTGGTGAAATCATGTTCAATGAGCTTCTTCCCAACATGATGTTGGGGTTATCCACCGCGCTGACATTCGAAAACCTGCTGTACTGCTTTCTCGGCGTCTCTCTCGGCACGCTTGTCGGCGTCATCCCCGGCGTCGGAACGCTCGCGACGATGTCGATGCTGTTTCCGATAACCTTCTATCTCGACCCGACGACCGCGATCATCATGCTTGCCGGGATTTATTACGGCAGTGCCTATGGGGGCACCATAGCGGCGATCCTGCTCAATCTGCCAGGCGAACCGTCCAGCGCGGTAGCTTGCCTCGATGGTTATCCCATGGCCAAGAAAGGCAGGGCCGGCGCCGCGCTTTTCATGGCCACGGTTGGCAGCTTTTTCGGCGCGGGCGCGGGTATATTGCTGATGATGCTGTTCTCTCAGCCCCTTACGGCTCTGGCGCTCAGCTTCGGACCTGCGGAGTATTTCTCCTTCATGATGGTGGGGCTGATCGCGGCATCGGTCATTTCCGACGGTTCGGCGGTCAAGAGCATCGCCATGGTGCTCGTCGGCATATTGCTCGGCGTGGCTGGGCTCGACGTCCAGACCGGCGAAACCCGGTTCACCTTCGGCATGGTTGAGTTGATCGATGGCATCAGCCTTGTCGCACTGGCCATGGGCCTGTTCGGGATCGCGGAGGTGATCTGGAGCGTTCACCAAACCACCATCGGCAACATCGGCCGCATAACGCTCAGATCCATGCTGCCCACGCGTGACGAGTTGCGCCGCTCCTGGATGCCGATCGCGCGTGGTTCGGGCATTGGATCGTTTTTCGGGATCATGCCCGGCGTGGGCCCGTCGGTTTCCTCCTTCATCTCCTACGCGGCTGAAAAGCGCGTTGCGCGCGAGCCCGAGCGCTTCGGCAAGGGAGCGATCGAAGGAGTGGTGGCACCGGAAACGGCGAACAACGCGGCCAATCAGGCAGCATTCATTCCCACGATGGTGCTGGGCATTCCCGGCAGTGCGACGATGGCGCTGGTGCTTGGACTGCTGATCATTCACGGGATCACGCCGGGACCGGGCATGATGAAAGAGCAGCCGGAACTGTTCTGGGGCGTGGTGATGAGCTTCTGGGTGGGCAACATCCTGCTGGTGATCCTCAACATTCCGATGATCGGAATTTGGGTCCGCCTGCTGACGATTCCCTATCACCTTCTCTATCCGGCCATCGTGATGTTCATCTGCATCGGCGTCTACAGTGCAAGCAGCAGCATCTTCGATGTGTTCGTCGCGCTGATTTTCGGCATCATTGGATATGGCGGCCGAGTTCTTGGATTTTCCGCCGCTCCGCTGCTGCTCGGCTTCGTGCTCGGTCCGCTCATGGAGCAGCAATTCCGCCGCGCCATGCTTCTTTCGCGCGGCAGCCTGGAGGTTTTCATAACCCGGCCGATGAGTGCGGCTTTCATCTTTCTGGCGGTGGCACTGCTGGTCTGGACCATCTGGTCCATGTACCGGCGGCGCAAGTCCATCGCGGTCCCGTCTGTCTCATGACGTGAGAGTATGTGTGACGCCGGGATGCTGCTTGGAAGCCGATTCATCCATCCGGTTTGCAGAAGCGACGCGCGCCCATTTGGACGCGCACCGCTCTGGCAGTGCGCAGAGAGCGGCAGAACCGGTGCGTCAGACCCCCTGGCCGGCCAACTGAGCGAATGTGTCGTCCCAACCTTCACCTGCCGCAACGATGCAACTCGTCCCGTTGATGTCGGTGGCCAGGATCGTCCAGGTTCCTCGGTCGGAGGTGAAAACCTCCATCACTGACTGTTCGTCGAGAAGGCCAACGGCCTTTTGACTTTCGTTGAACTGGGTGCCCAATTGCGAGACCAGATCGTCGCGCGGCGCGCAGACATTCGACTGCGTGGTCCCGGTTTCAGCTCCGGTGAAAAGCGCGACGGATGCAAGTGCCGTGATGCCGAGACCGGCTCGGATGGCCTTTCTCATGTCATTACCTCCTGCTGCTTCGGGCTCACGCCCTCTGCGGCAACGCTGTGACTGCGTGCTCGGTGTTCTTCGGCGATATAACGGAGCAAGACGCAAAGCCGTTCCACTGCGCGCACGCGAATCTTCGATCCCCGGTCACATTTGCGCGATTGGGATGAGAGCCTGTTCTGAAGCAGCAGGGTTTAAAAGCTACCGCATTGTGGGAATGGCGAACTCCGCCCCTTCCTTTGTCCCTGACGGCCAGCGCGATGTCACTGTCTTCGTCTTGGTGTAAAAGCGGAAGGCATCCGGCCCGTGCTGATTGAGATCGCCGAAGGCCGAGGCTTTCCAGCCGCCGAAGGTGTAATAGGCGATCGGGACGGGGATCGGCACATTGACACCCACCATGCCGACATCGATACGCGCGGCGAAATCGCGGGCGGTATCGCCATCGCGGGTGAAGATGGCGACACCGTTGCCAAATTCATGGTCGTTCGGCAGAGCCAGCGCCTCCTCATATGTGTCGGCGCGGACCACGGACAGAACCGGGCCGAAGATCTCTTCCTTGTAAATGCGCATGTCGGGCTTCACCTCGTCGAACAGGCAGCCGCCCATATAATAGCCGTTCTCATAGCCCTGCATTTGAAAACCACGGCCATCCACCAGAAGCCGGGCACCTTCCTCGACACCCAGATCGACGTAGGCTTTTACCCGTTCCAACGCTTCCTGTGTGACCAGCGGCCCGAAATCGGCCGCGGCATCAGTCGACGGCCCCACCTTGAGGTTCTCCACACGGGGGACGAGCTTTTCGATCAGACGATCGGCTGTCTCCTTGCCCACAGGAACGGCGACGGAAATCGCCATGCAGCGTTCGCCGGCCGAACCGTAACCGGCGCCAATCAGTGCATCGACCGTCTGGTCCATATCGGCATCCGGCATGATGACCAGGTGGTTCTTGGCGCCTCCGAAACACTGCGCGCGCTTGCCATTGGCCGCCGCCCGTCCGTAAATATATTTGGCAATCGGTGTGGAGCCGACGAAACCCACGGCCTTGATATCCGGGTCGTCGAGGATGGCATCGACAGCCTCCTTGTCGCCGTTGACCACGTTCAGCACACCTTTCGGCAGGCCGGCTTCGAGGAAAAGCTCGGCGAGGCGCATTGGCACGCTAGGGTCGCGCTCCGACGGCTTCAGGATGAAGGCGTTGCCGCATGCGAGCGCCGGCGCGATCTTCCAAAGCGGAATCATCGCCGGAAAATTGAACGGCGTTATGCCGGCGACCACGCCAAGCGGCTGGCGCATCGAATAGGTGTCGATGCCGGGGCCTGCGCCTTCGGTATATTCGCCCTTCATCATGTGCGGTGCGCCGATGCACACCTCCACCACTTCCAGCCCGCGCTGCAAGTCTCCCTTGGCATCGGGGATGGTCTTGCCGTGCTCGCGCGCCAGGAGCTCAGCCAACGCGTCGTATTCCTTGTGTACCAGTTCGAGGAATTTTATGAGAACGCGCACACGCCGCTGTGGGTTGGTCGCGGCCCATCCCGGCTGCGCGGACTTGGCATTTTCCACCGCTTGCTGCACTTCGGCCGCCGAGGCGAGGGCGACTTTGGCGCGCACAGTGCCGTCCATCGGCTGCATCACGTCCTGTGAGCGACCGCTTGTTCCGGCAACGCGCTTGCCGCCAATGAAATGGCCGATTTCTTCCATCTAGGAGTCCTCCCTGCGTTGAACGTGATTGTCATGCCAGCACATCGCGAATGCAATGCCGGCGTGCTCAAAGGCTATGGCATCGGCTCGAAAACCGGGACGTCTCATCTATCCGCCGAGGTGCTGGCCCTGCGCCATCTGGCGGCATGGGGCAGCACGAACATGTAGAGACCGGTGAACAGGAGCAGGAAGAGCGGCGGCAGCGGCGAAAAGACCACCCAGGCAGGAGGCTCCCCTATTCCCATCGCAGCAAAGTTGGCAATGACAGTTACCGTGAAGATGATCGACAGCCATCGATGAATCTGCCGGATCCACTTGTTCCAGTTCATAGAAACCTCCTCCCTGAAGTATTGCTCGGCCCAGGTTCTGGCGCACCGTGTGTCCTTATGGAAGCACGAGACGCCTTTTCTCTGTGAATTTATGCATTGCGTCGAGGACGATGCTGTAATCCGGAGCGGCTCCGCCCCGCACGCGCGCCTTCAATGGCAAGAGCCATCAGGGCCTGACGGCTGACCGCAGGTGCAACCGCCGGATGCTGACGTGTCTTCAAAATTGCCCCTTGCAGCCGCTCGGCTGCAGCCTGCAACATGGGCTGTGTCCAGCGCTGTACAGCCTGCTCCACCATTCGACGGCGGGCGAAGAAGACGGGCGGCCGTGCGCTTGCGACGGCGGCCGAAGGGCTCTTGCCCTCCACATCCACCTGCTCGCGCATCAATTGTAGGCCGTGAACGTGGCGCAGTGTAGCGGAAAGCATCAGGAACGGCGGGCCGCCGGAGGCAAGATGGCGCGTGAAGAGCGTGTCGAAGTCCAGGATGTGGCCCGACATCACCGCGTCAACCGCTTGGTCCGTGCCGGCGCCCGAGACATCGCCGATGAGCGCGCGCACGTCATCCGCCGTCACGGCATCAGCACCGGCACAGTAGAGCGCCAGTTTCTCCAACTCGCCCCGCGTGGCAAGCCGGTCGCCGCCCAGGTTGGTCTTCAGCATCTGCCGCGCCTCTAGCGAGATGGTCAGCCCCGCCTTCGAAAGCACGTCGTCGATCACACCATCGATGCTGCGTGCGTCGTCGCTGTAGCAGGGCAGGGCGATGGCGTTTGCCGCGTGTTCCACCGTGGTACGCAAAGCGGCGTTTTTCTTCAGCTCGCCCGTTTCCACAAGCACGAGGCAATTCGACGGCGGTTCCTCGACCAGCGTCGCAACAGAAGCCGCAAGCGAGTTCTGGCTGGAGCTACCTCGGACCCAAACCAGCCGCCGGTCGGCAAACATCGGCACGGTGTGTGCCTCATCCATAAGCCGGCCGGTCTGGTCGACCTCACCGGCATCGATCCTAACGACGGAGAATGGATCATCGAGCGGCAACCCCGTCTTCTCGGCAAATTTCCGGGCTCGCTCCGAGACCAGGCCACGATCGGGACCATAGATGAGAACGATCGACATCGCCGGATCGGGCCGGGCAAGCCAGGCGTCCACCTCCTGTGCTTTCTTCTGCGCCATATCGGGGATTTACGTGAATGGAGGACGGATGTGAAGCTAAGGCTGTGGCGGCAGCAGGGCGAGCGCTATCCCTCGCGAAATGCCCAATCCGTTATCAGCCGGTGCGCAATCGTGCCTTCGGCCGGGGTTGCGGGGCCATCTTCGGACGGGTGGGAGAGCATTCCCCTTACTTCGGAACGGGAGAACCAGCGGCAATCTTCCAACTCGGTGCTGTCGAATCGGATCTCGCCAGAAAGCGCCTGACCATAGCAACCCAGCATCAGCGAATGGGGAAACGGCCATGGCTGGCTGGCATGGTAGCGGACACGGCCAAGGGCGATGCCCGATTCTTCCAGTGTTTCGCGGCGCACCGCGTCCTCTATCGTTTCTCCCGGCTCGACGAAGCCGGCAAGGCAGGAGAACATGCCGGGCCGGAAATGAGGGCTGCGGCCGAGAAGACACCGGTCCTTCACCTCGTCTACCGTGAGCATGATGACCACGGGATCGGTTCTGGGAAAATACTGTTTCTCGCATGCAGGGCAGTCCCGGCGATAGCCGCCGCATTCGCTTCGGGTGCGGCCGCCGCAGCGTCCGCAATAGCGGGCGCTGTCATTCCAGGCGATGAGGCTTGCGCCCTGCGCGACCTCTCCAAGGAGCGGCGGCGGCAGCAATGCCTGCATGTAGAGCGAACGGTAATCCACCGCCTTGTACGGCACGGGCAGATCTTCAGCCTCGGTCGAGACGGGCACAACGAGACGCGGCGCCATGTCGCTTGCAAACCCGAGCAGCACCGCGCGGTCGAGGTCTGCGCCGAGGGACGCCAGTTTCGCCAATGGAAACAGTGCCGCGGGCGTCGCCTCATCGAAGGCGAGAAGCAGGCGCCCGTTCATAACCGCATAGGCGAGGGTGCGGTGGTCCCGCAGTGCCGTGAGCAGGCAGTCTCGCGGCCTGTTTTCGGACCTGCGGTCGAGGGTATTCTCTGCGAACGCTGTCAGTCGGCTCGCCTCTTGCGACGGCCCATCAAACGGAAATGCAGCCATGTCTAACCGCCCATCAATGATACTCTTTGCCGTTTCTCAGGCCACATCCAGCACGATTTTACCGATATGATTCCCTTCTTCCATGCGCTCGTGCGCGCGCCAGGCCTCGCGCAGCGGAAAGATCGTGTCCATCACAGGCGCCACCTTTCGCGTGGCCAGAAGAGGCCAGACATGCGTTTCGAGTTCCTGCGCGATCTGCGCTTTGAATTCTACCGAGCGTGGGCGCAGGGTGGAACCGGTGTGCGTCAGCCGCTTGCGCATCAGCTTGGAGAAATCCACCTGCGTGCGTGCGCCGCTCAGGAAGGCGATCTGCACGACACGTCCCTCTTCCGCCGCTGCGTCGTAGTTGCGTTCGATATAGTCGCCTCCCACCATGTCAAGAATGATGTCGGCTCCGCGCCCTTCGGTGGCCTGCTTCACAACGGGGACAAAATCTTGCTCGCGATAGTTTATCGCGCGCATTGCACCCAGCTTCACGCAAGCCTCGCACTTTTCGGCGGAACCAGCCGTGGCGATCACATGAGCGCCGAAGTTGGCGGCGAGTTGAATGGCCGCGGTACCGATCCCGGATGTGCCGCCATGCACCAGCAGCGTCTCGCCGGCCGCCAGACCGCCGCGCTGAAAGACATTGTGCCAGACGGTAAAGAACGTTTCAGGCAAGGCTGCGGCCTCGCTGAAGGTAAAGCCGGGCGGGATGGGCAAGGCATTGCTTTCATGCACGAGGCAATATTGCGCGTATGCGCCGCCGGGGGTCAGAGCTGTGACCTGGTCTCCGATGCGCCAGCGGGTGACGCCGCTGCCTATGGCAGCGACTTCGCCGGCCGCCTCCAGTCCGGGCAGTGGCGAGGCGCCGGGCGGCGGCGGATAAGCGCCCTTTCGCTGGAAGACGTCCGGCCGATTCACACCTGAAGCCTTGACGCGGATAAGAATTTCGCCCTTGGCCGGTGCGGGAACGGGACGCTCCTCCGGCTTCAACACCATCGGTCCGCCAGGCTCGCTGATGGTGATCACCGTCATCTTGTCGGGCAGTCCATTCTGTCGCGTCATCCCTTAACCTCTTCGCAGACCAGGCGGTAACTCTTCTTAGAGCCTTTCATGGCCAGATTGAATGGCCCGCCGGAGCAACTTGCATTGTCTTGCGGGATACCGCTTATGTATTATTCGTCCAATTGCAGCAACGGATTGCGGAACGGGGTCATGGAGGAAGACGTCACGGCAGGTCCGCCGGAATACGTGATCGGGCAGGATATTTCGACATTTTCCGTAGAGGAGCTGAAGCGGGCTGTCGAACGGCTGCACGAGGAGATCGCGCGCCTGGAGCATGAACTCGAAGCCAAGGGTTCGAGCAAAGCGGCCGCCGAAGCGCTCTTTCGGAGAACGTGACCCGGGCTTGAGCCGCGTTCACGCGGATGACAAATTTGCCGCCTAAGGCGAACCAGAATTGCCGTGACGAAAGGCGTTTCATGCTTTCCTCTTTCGGGTCCATCGTTGCCCTGCTTCTGGGAACTGCCTTCCTGCTGGCAGGGTCCGGGCTATTCGGCCTGCTTTTGCCGTTGCGCGGGGGATTGGAGGGTTTTTCCACGGCGTCCCTCGGCTTGCTGGGAACGGCATGGGCCGCCGGTTTTATCGCCGGCTGCGTCATCGGCCCGCGCCTGGTGCGCCGAATCGGACATGTGCGTGCCTTTGGCGCTTTCGCATCGACTGGCGCTATCGCAACGCTCATTTCCGGCATGTGGATCGAAGAGAGCGTCTGGTTAGTGCTGCGCTTTTTCACCGGCTTCACGATGGCCGGCGCCTATATGGTGATCGAAAGCTGGCTCAACGAGCGCTCGACCAACGAAACTCGCGGGACGATTTTCGGCCTTTACATGATGGTGACGCACGCCGCGATTACGGGCGGGCAGATGGTGGTCGTGCTCGGGGATGTGTCCACGCCTTTCCTTTTCATGGTCACGGGAATTCTTTTCATCCTGGCGCTTTTGCCCATCACCATTTCGACGGCGGTGACACCGGCGCCGCTGGCGACCGTGGATCTCGACCTGAAGGGCCTTTATGTAAATTCACCCGTGGCGTTCGTCGGCTGCTTTTTGACAGGCCTTGCCAACGGCGCCTGGGGAACGCTCGGTGCTGTCTATGGAGCCGAGATCGGCATTTCCACATTCGAAATCGCCGTGATGATGAGCGTGGCCGTGCTGGCGGGCGCCATAGCGCAGATGCCGGCAGGGCGCCTGTCGGACATCACCGATCGCCGCTTCGTGATGGCCGGGATCGCCGGCGGTGCGGCGCTCATCGGCTTGGCCGTCTTCTTCATGGCACCGCGCACGGGGCCGGTGGTGATTATCATGACGGGCCTTTACGGCCTGCTGGCTTATACGCTCTATTCCATCGCGGTGGCGCACGCGAACGACCATGCCTCCTCCACGGACTTCGTCAAGGTATCCAGCGGCCTGCTGCTGCTATACGGCGCCGGAACGATGGCAGGGCCGATCCTTGCCGGCTTTGCCATGCAGGGTCCCCGTCCGGAAAGCCTTTTTCTCGTTACAGCGGGAGCACATCTCGGACTTGCCGTCTACGCCGCCGTACGCATCTCGCGCCGCTCGGCAGTGCCGGTGGAGGAGAGGGAAGCCTTCACCGTCCTGCCAGCGGAGCGGGCCGTCACACCGCAAAGCGTGATGCTCGACCCTCGCGCCGACTCGGATGAAGGCGGGGGCATGGATGTGCAAGAGGAAGAAGCGAGCGGGGAGGATGACAGCCGCTCCGATGAGAAGGTGCGTGAAACCGCAGCGACCTGACGCTCCTGCAATTCACGGCGCGCATTACAGCATTGGCCCGAAGATCTGAATCGATTTTCGGAAAGCACGATGGGTGGCTTCAAGAGGTAGCCGGTCCTTGTGCGTCCAAAAAGACGCACGGCGCGCTAGCGCTGGAAGAGGGCGCGGTTTTCCCGCGCCCTTTTCGGTCAGTGTCTCGTGCGTCTGTCTTTAAGTTTTTCCATTTCGTCCTTGATGGCCAGCTTGCGCCTTTTGAGCTGCGAGATTTCAAGCTCATCCACCGACGGATGCATCATCGCGTCATCGATTTCACGCTGAAGATCGCCGTGTTTGCGCTGCAACTCTGCAAGATGGGATTCAAGCGACATGGGAGCTCTCCATTGGGTTCCTCGTTTACCGCCTGGAATGCAGCCCGCCTTCCATTCCAGGATGGCACAAGGACAGTGTGCCACCGTTGCCGCCCGATGTCGAATGCCCAACCGAGGATTTATTGGAATGTGAATATGTGATAGGAAAGAGTGTTGTTCTGAGATACGAATTGAACAGGATCGGCCAACTTCGTAGAGGGTTTGCGCAGGCCGTCCCCCCGGAGATCAAAGCCAACCGTGAACACGTCGGAGCAGGATCAGGCAGAAATTCGCCTGGAGTTCGCACGCCTGAGGCAGGAACACGCCGATTTTGACGCTGCTATCGATGCAATGATCGCGTCCGGCTGCGATCCTCTGCAAATTCAACGCATGAAAAAGAAAAAGCTGGCGCTGAAGGATCGCCTTCAGGAACTGGAAGACAGGATCATTCCCGACATCATCGCATGATGCGATCGCGCCTGAAAGACGATGTCCGGTACCCGGAATTTTAGTCCGCCAATCCGGCTTGTCGCCGCGGCCACATTTGGTTAGAGCAGTGCTTTCTTGACCGGGCGAAAACACGCATGAACACACAACGGGCCGATGTCGCCGTCATTATGGGAAGCCAGTCGGACTGGGAGACCATGCGTCATGCCGCCGATATGCTTGACACGCTTGAAATCTCCCATGCCGTGCGGATCGTCTCAGCCCACCGCACGCCGGAAAGGCTCTATGCCTTTGCGAAGGGTGCGAAGGCACAAGGTTTCCGCGTCGTCATCGCCGGGGCAGGTGGCGCGGCTCACCTGCCGGGCATGACGGCTGCGCTTACGCCGCTTCCAGTGTTCGGCGTTCCCGTGCATTCCCGCGCCCTTTCCGGGCAGGATTCGCTCTTGTCGATCGTGCAGATGCCGGCCGGCATTCCCGTCGGTACGCTGGCGATCGGTCGTGCTGGGGCGGTCAATGCCGCCCTCATGGCCGCCGCCGTATTGGCGCTTTCGAACGAAGCTCTCGCCGGGCGGCTCGATGCCTGGCGTGCTGCCCAGACGGAAAAAGTGGGCGAATTTCCCGTGACCGAGACATGAGCCAATCGCTGCCGCCTGGCGCCACGATCGGAATCGTCGGTGGCGGCCAGCTTGGCCGCATGCTGGCGATGGCAGCCGCCAGGCTCGGCTATCGCACGGCCATCCTGGAGCCCGATCGCGCATGCCCAGCCGCGCAGGTGGCCAATCTTCACATTGTCGCCGATTACGAGGACAGCAGGGGGCTGGAACAGCTGGCAAATGCCTGCGATGTGATTACCTACGAGTTCGAGAATGTGCCGGTAACCACCGCGCGCTCGCTGGCCGACCGGAATACGGTCTACCCTCCTGCAGAGGCGCTCGAAGCTGCTCAGGACCGGCTTTCGGAGAAGATCTTTTTCAATACCATGGGACTGGCGACAGCGCCTTTTACCACCGTGGAAAACGGTCGCGACCTGGCCGAAGGGCTTGCCCGCTTCGGCGGCAACGGCATCCTGAAAACGCGGCGCATGGGTTACGACGGCAAAGGCCAGAAAATATTTCGTGGTGCCACGGCACAGGACGTGCAGGAGGCGGCTGCGGAGATGGGCGGCGTGCCCTTGATCCTTGAAGGTCTCATTCCCTTCGAACGGGAGATTTCGGTCATCGCCGCGCGCGGTCTCGACGGGGCGCTCGCTGCTTACGATCCCGCCGAAAACATGCATAGGAACGGCATCCTGGCACGATCGCGGGTGCCAGCGGCCGTTTCCGCAGCGACGGCCGAGGCAGCGCGGGAAGCCGCGTTCGCCGTGCTGACGGCGCTCGACTATGTGGGTGTTGTCGGCATCGAGTTCTTCGTGCTCGATAATGGATCGATCCTGGTCAATGAAATGGCGCCGCGGGTGCACAATTCCGGCCACTGGACGGAGGCGGCCTGCGCCGTTTCACAATTTGAGCAGCACATACGCGCCATAACGGGCTTGCCGCTCGGTGACACGGGGCGCCATTCGGATTGCGTTATGGAAAACCTCCTGGGACCGGAGCAGGACCGTGCCCCGGAGCTGCTTGGCGAACCCGGCGTGGTCCTTCACCTTTATGGCAAGACGGAAGCGAGGCTGGGCCGAAAAATGGGTCACTTTACCCGCCTTTTCCCACTTAGCGGGAGAAAACAGCCGGTCACGGGATCGGGCAGGTGAGGTCACCCTCCGCGCAGTCGAGAAGTGTGTTCAGTTCCTGCGTGCGTTCGTCTGTCAAATCAGCAAGGCATCCCGCCTGAAGCGCTGGATAGATGGAGCCGTCGCGGCTGCCTGATGTCATGAAGTCACAATGGGCGTCGCGGAAAGCGATCCAGGCCCGCTGCGCCTTTCGCAGCGAAGAACGGGCCTGCTCGTCATCGTCGAGTCGGTCCATCGCTTCGCGATAACGCTGGTTGAGGGTCGCATCCGATTGTTCATAACGCTCGCCGGCGCATGCGTTCATCTCAGCTTGGGTCGCGGCGTTCTCGCAATCGAGGGCACGTGCTGCGGGGGCAGGGAAGATGAGCGCAACGCCAAGAAGAAAAAGAACAGTAATGCGCATGATATCCTCTGTCTTGAAACCGGCTACAGGTTGACACGAAAGGGGCTATTCGTCTATGTGCCGGTCGGATTGTGGCGCGCCGGGGAGCGCGCCTTTCATTTGGGCCTGCGGCCCATCACTCTTATCGGCCTCGGGCCGCCACGGGCAAACGCAATGAAGATCAAGAATTCGCTCAAGGCGCTTAAAAATCGCCATCGCCAGAACCGTCTGGTTCGCCGTAAGGGACGCGTTTACATCATCAACAAGTCCAATCCGCGCTTCAAGGCACGCCAGGGCTGAAGAAGCGCCGATCGGCCGCTCCTACGAATTTTTCTTTGTTCCGGGTGCGATTGCAGGTAGGATTGCTGCATGCACCGGATGCTTTTCTCAAGCTGCCTGTTCGTTGCACTGCTGGCCGCCCCGCTGGCGTACGCCCAGTTGCACGATGACCCCGCCACTGTGGATGGCGGCAGGCAAAGCAATCTGAACCAGCTTTTTGAAGACCTGAAACGCGAATCCAACGAGGCGGCTGCCGACCGCATTGTCAGGCGGATCCGCGAAGCATGGGCAGAGTCTGGCGGTTCGACAGCGGATCTTCTGGTGGAACGGGCGCGAGAAGCCGCCGCCGAGGACAAATTCAACGTCGCGCTCGATCTTCTTGACCAGGTGGTCGTGCTCTATCCTGCTTACGTCGAAGGCTGGAACAGCCGCGCCCTGGTTTATCTGATGATGAACGATTATCGCCGCGCCATGAGCGATCTTGCCAATGTGCTGGCGGTCGAGCCGCGTCATTTCGAGGCGCTAAATGGAATGGCCGGAATCCTGCGCCTCACGGGGCACGTGGAGGAAGCGCTGGAGGTCTATCGGCGCATGCTGGATATCTATCCCATGCAACGCCGCGTCCAGCGGGCGCTCATAAGCATCATGGAAAGTCAGCCAGAGCAGCGAATCTGAACGTTTCGCCAGAAAATTTTGGCTAGGCTGTCCGCGCACAATTCCGGATTCATGATCGCCCGAAAGCCGGTCGTCGATTGACGGCGGATGGCAGAGGCATTGCAACGGCGCAATTCCCTTCTTGAATGAGTCCCGGCGCTATAGCGCGCCGAGACCATCGGAGCCGATATAGGCGATGCGCAGCATGTTCGTGGCGCCGGGCGTTCTGAGCGGCACGCCGGCTGTGACAATGACGCGATCTCCCGGATTGGCGAACCGCTCTTCGAAGGCGATGCGGCACGCACGATCGACCATGTCTTCCAGATCCGACGCGTCCTCCGAAACCACGCAATGGGTGCCCCAGACGAGGCTCAGCCGCCGCGCCGTCTCGACCACCGGCGAAAGCGCGATGATCGGAACCCGGGGGCGCTCGCGCGCCGCCCTCAAGCCCGTCGTGCCCGAGGAGGTATAGGTAATGATGGCCGACAGGTGCAGCGTTTCGGCGATCTGGCGCGAAGCGAGCGAAATCGCGTCCGCGCCAGTGGGTTCGGGCGCGCCGCGCTGGGCATCTATAATGTCGTGATAATTGGGATCGCGCTCCACCTGATTGCCGATGGAACTCATCGTGGCAACGGCTTCCGCCGGGTATTGGCCGGCGGCCGATTCGGCCGAAAGCATCACTGCGTCGGCGCCCTCGAATACAGCGGTGGCCACATCGGAAACCTCGGCCCTTGTCGGCACCGGCGCAGAAATCATCGACTCCAGCATCTGGGTGGCCACCACCACAGGCTTGCCGGCGCGGCGGCAGGCGCGCGTGATCTGCTTCTGGATACCGGGAACAGCCTCGAGCGGCATTTCCACGCCGAGATCGCCGCGGGCCACCATCAGCCCATCGGAAAGTTCCATGATCTCGGCAAGACGCTTGACGGCCTGCGGCTTCTCTATCTTTGCCATGAGCGCAGCCCGTCCACGGGCCACTTTGCGCACTTCGGCCAGATCCTGCGGCCGCTGGATAAAAGAAAGAGCGATCCAGTCCACCCCGGTGGCAAGCACCGCGTCGAGATCGCGACGGTCCTTCTCCGTCAGCGCACCCAGCGGCAGATCCGTATCGGGAAGGCTGACGCCCTTGCGATCGGAAATCCGGTCGCCGGCGATCACCTTGCACCGGATCGAACCGCCGTTGTTTTCCACCGCCTCAAGTTGCAAACGTCCATCATCGATCAGAAGGCGGTGGCCAGGCTCGACCGCATCGAAAATCTCCGGATGCGGCAGGTGCACACGGCTTTCATCGCCTGGCGCAGGATTATCGTCCAGCGTGAAGTCCTGGCCTACCTTCAACGTCGCGCTTTTTTCGGCGAAGGAGCCGACGCGCAGCTTGGGGCCCTGGAGATCGGCGAGGATGCCGATCGGACGGCCCGCCCGTTTCTCCACTTCGCGGATGCGCCCGACAAGCTCGCGCATCAGCGCATGGTCGGTATGGCTCATATTGATCCGGAAAGCGTCGGCGCCCGCTTCATGTAGCTTGGCGATCATCGCTTCGTCCGACGAGGCCGGTCCCAGTGTTGCCAGAATCTTGACCTTGCGGGTTCGCCTCATTGATCGTCTGTCCCGGTCACGGCAGAGGTCGTATCCTCCGGCGCTGCGGCACCGTCTGTCAATTGCACCATCCAGTTCTCCTGCTCGCCCGTATCGTATTCCTGAAAGCCTGCACGTTGAAAACCGCGGGCGAAGCAGTCGTTGACGCCCGCGATCTTGAACTCGTTGTCGGCAACGCACATCTGGATCGGCCCCTCCCAGCGCCCGCCGCGTGTCGCGTCCTCCGCATAAAGATAATAGTAGCGTGACTGCAGCGCGCTATCGATCAGCGTTTTGCAGCTCGAAGCCTCGATGTGCCACCAGCCCTCGCTGATCCAGCCTGTCTGCGCGCGATAGCCGAGCGCCACGCCGACGAGTGTCTGTGTCGCGTTGCAGACGCGAAAATCCGCCATCGCCGGAGTGCCGCCACCAAGGCAGAAGGCGCCAGCCGCCATCAGAGCCAAGATGATTTTCCGCACCGCCCTGTTCCCCGCCGGCCGCATGATTATGCCCGATGTACTGTTATCCGCATGGCCACCCTTTTCGGCAAACCGCATCGCCCTGTCAACGCACCACGGTCGCCGAATTGTCGGGAAATTGCGCCATTGCATGCTTTTCCGCTTCATGGGAGACATTCCTATCGCATCGTCCGGCATAACACGTTTGCCTATCGCAGTTTCCGACAAGAATACATGACAAGCAGCCCGCTTTTTGCCCCGTTCGAGATCATTGAGGGTAACCGTGCAACCGGCCTTGTCCTGATCGCTGATCACGCCTTCAATCTTTTGCCCGACGAATATGACGCGCTTGGGCTGCCTGCGGCCGAATTCCAGCGCCATATCGCCTACGATATCGGAGTCGAGGCTGTCACGCGCCGGCTGGCCGCGCTGACCGGTGCGCCTGCCGTCATGGCCCGCTTCTCGCGGCTGCTGATCGATCCGAATCGCGGTGCAGACGATCCGACCTTGATACGGCAGCTCTATGACGGCACCGTGGTGCCGGGAAACTATCCGATCACGCCGAAGGAGCGGCAGCGCCGGCTGGAGGATTTTTACAGGCCCTATCACGATGCGGTCGCGGCCACGATCGCCTCGGTGGCGCACGTGTCGCAACGAGCGCCGTTGGTCATTTCGATTCACTCCTTCACTCCCTTCATGCAGGGCCGCGAGCGGCCCTGGCATGCCAGCCTTCTATGGGACAGTGACGATCGCGCTGTGCAGCCGCTGCGTGAGGCGCTGCGGCGCGAGCCCGGTCTCGTGATCGGTGATAATGAACCCTATGACGGCGCCCTGCGCGGCGACACAATGTTTCGCCATTGCACCTCAAACGGTTTGCCCCATGCGCTGATTGAAATTCGGCAGGACCTGATCGTTGCCGAGGCAGGGGCCGCCGAATGGGCCGAAAGGCTGGCGCCGATGCTTGACGCGGTCAACGGCCAGGCCAATATCCATGAGGTGAGATATTTCGGCTCGCGCACAGGCGCGGTAAATGGAGGCAGGTTGCCATGACCGAGCATTCCGCGGACACACAGCGCGAATTGGAGGCGGCGGCCTTTCGCCGGCTCGTGGCGCATCTGCGTGAACGCACTGACGTTCAGAACATCGATCTGATGAATCTAGCGGGCTTTTGCCGCAACTGCCTGGCCAATTGGTACCGGGAAGCAGCCGAAGAGGCCGGAATCTCGCTTTCCAAGGAAGAATCCCGTACCATCGTCTATGGTATGCCTTATGCCGAATGGCGGGAGAAATACCAGACCGAGCCGAGCGTGCCGATTACGACAGGCCATTCAGCGGACGGATAGCCGCTTGAGCTATTGACTTGTCGGGTAAGAGGGTTAACTTAATAGTAAGCCTTGCTTAGTTTTGTGTTGAGGCATCGTGGATTCGAGATTTGATCCGGATACGTTCGGCTTTCTGGTGGGCGATCTTTCACGCCTGATCAAGGCGGATCTCGATCGACACATTGTCAACAAAGGCTTCGGAATTACGCCGGGCGAGGCGCGAACGCTTCTGCACGCGGCCCGCGCAGGCGAGGTGCGCCAGAACGTGCTCGCCGAGCGCATGGGTCTGGAGGCGATGACATTGAGCGCATATCTGGACAGGCTCGAGGAACGAGGCCTGATCCAGCGCGTGTCAGATCCGTCCGACCGCCGCGCCAAACTGGTGCGGCTTACGGAGGATGCCAAAGCGGTGCTCCGGGGCATCAGGGTTATCAGTCGTGATGTTCGCAGCCGGGCGCGCGGCGACATAAGCGAGGAGGATTGGGCCTTGCTTAACCGGCTGCTCAAGCGCGTGCGGGCCAACTTCACCGGCAACACGTGAAAACAAGGGACGGCCTGCGCAGAGGCTGAATCGGAATTGATGAATATGCGGAGCGATGCCGTGGCAGCGGCGCCGACCATGAGCGAGCGT
>JAJUHJ010000053.1 GCA_029279965.1 Phyllobacteriaceae bacterium | reverse complement strand
GGCTCGGCCGCCCACATAAGGAAAGCGGAAACGTCGTGCGCGTACTGGTCGAGCGTTTCGGGGCTGCCGTCGTCATAGGTCACCATACCGTCCGCCAGCGGGGGCGCCATAGCCAGCGACGGCCCGCTCAGGAAATACGGATTGTAATAGGTGCCCTCGGGAATTTCCACGCCCTCGGGAGCATCCTCATACCCGGTGAGGAGCGAGTACATATAGTCCACCCCGCCTTCGGCATACTGCGTAAAGATGTCGAAGAGGAAGGTAGGGAACCCGCGCTCAGCCGCACGAGCCTTGGCGATCAGCGAAAAATCCGGAGGCACGGCGCCATTGTTGGAGGCTGCCGCCTGCTCGGGATTGGCAAAGGGCGAGGGGAAATAGTCCGAAGGCGCCCCAGGCCGTGTGAACATGTCACCCGTCTCATTCGGCCCGTCCTCGATGTCGTACTCGGCGGCAATCGCCCGCACCTGCTCCTCCGAATAGCCGAGATCCTCAAGCGTTCGGAAGGCGACCATGTCGAGCGAATGACAGGAGGCGCAGACCTCGCGATAGACTTTGAAGCCGCGCTGCAACTGGCCCTTATCATAGGTGCCGAAGGGACCGTCGAAGGACCATTCCTGCTGTACCGGCTTGCGCAGGGGATAGTGCTCCTGTGCACTGGCGGAAGCCGCCACTGTCATCCCGAGGCCGAGCGCAGCCAGACCGTGGAGAAAAACTTTCATTCCCAAAATCTCCTTGCGCATCGCTCAGCTACCGCTCGTTGCCTTGGCCTCGGCCGCCGACGCGGCGGATTTATTCTTCTCCAGAACCGCCTCAGTGATCGAGTTGGGCAGCCGCCGCGGCGTCTCCAGAAAGCCGAGAAGCGGCATGAGGATCAGGAAGAACGCGAAATAATAGAAGGTGGAGAGCTGTGCGAGCGTCACATACACGCCCTCGGCAGGCCTGGAGCCAAGCCAGCCCAGGAAGATGGCATCGGCCACGAAAAGCCAGAAGAACAGCTTGTACCAGGGCCGATAGACCGCCGAACGCACCTTGGAGGTATCGAGCCAGGGCACGACGAACAGCACAGCAATCGCACCGAACATGGCCAGAACGCCACCGAGCTTCGAATCGATCGGCCCGATATTGAAGGTGATGGCGCGCAGGATCGCGTAGAAGGGCAGGAAATACCATTCAGGCACGATGTGCGCGGGCGTCTGAAGCGGGTTGGCTTCGATGTAGTTGTCTGCGTGGCCGAGATAGTTCGGAATGTAGAAGACGAAATAGGCGAAGACGAACAGGAACACGACCATCGCAAAACCGTCCTTGACGGTTGCGTAGGGCGTGAAAGCCACCGTGTCGGTCTTCTGCTTCACCTCGATGCCCGTGGGGTTCGTCTGCCCGGTGACATGAAGTGCCCAGACGTGCAGGACGACGACACCGGCAATCATGAAGGGCAGCAGGTAATGCAGCGAGAAGAAGCGATTGAGGGTCGGATTGTCGACGGCGAAGCCGCCGAGCAGAAGCTGCTGGATCCAGTCGCCGACGAGGGGGATCGCGGTGAAGAAGCCCGTGATGACCGTCGCGCCCCAGAAGCTCATCTGCCCCCACGGCAGAACGTATCCCATGAAGGCTGTGGCCATCATCAGGAGATAAATGATGCAGCCCAGGATCCACAGAAGCTCGCGTGGCGCCTTGTAGGAGCCGTAGTAGAGACCGCGGAAGATGTGAATGTAGACGGCGACGAAGAAGAACGACGCGCCGTTGGCATGCAGGTATCGCAGGAGCCAGCCCGAATTCACATCGCGCATGATCTTCTCGACCGAGGCGAAGGCAAGATCCGTGTTCGCCGCATAATGCATGGCAAGCACAACACCGGTCAGGATCTGTGCGACCAGCATAAGCGTGAGAATGCCGCCAAAAGTGTAGGCGTAATTCAGGTTGCGCGGCACCGGATAGGCGACGAAGGAATCGTAGACCAGACGCGGCAGGGGCAGGCGTGCATCCATCCAGCGCCCGATGCCGGTCTTGGGTGTATAGGTCGAGTGTCCACCGCTCATGGAAAAATGCGCTCCCTTCGCCTACCCGATCTCGATGACCGTGTCGGAGATGAATTCAAAAGTCGGAATGGCCATGTTCTCGGGCGCGGGACCTTTTCGGATGCGCCCCGCCGTATCGTAGTGCGAGCCGTGGCACGGGCAGAACCAGCCCCCGAAGTCGCCCTGCTGGCCAAGCGGCACACAGCCCAGATGCGTGCAGATGCCGATCATCACGAGCCAGCTTTCCATCCCCTCGCCCGCCGAACGCGCCACGTCGGTGGCCGGCTCGTCGGTCGGAAGGTTGGCATTGCGGGCAATCGGATCCTTCAGGTCGTCGAGCGAAACTTCACGCGCAGCCTCGATCTCCGCCTCGGTCCGGTTGCGGATGAAGACGGGTTGTCCGCGCCACTTCACCGTCAGCGACATGCCCGGCTCAACAGCCGAGACGTCAACCTGAATGGAAGCCAGCGCCCGGGTCGAAGCGTCCGGGCGCATCTGGTCGATAAAAGGCCAGAGTGCGCCGGCAGCGCCGACGGCACCGGCCATGCCTGTAGCCACGTAGAGAAAGTCGCGGCGGCTATGTTCCGGAATCTTGGTCGAATCGATATCGCTCACGGGGCTCTCGGTCCTTTCACCTCATGCCTGCCGGAGAAGCCTATGTTTCGGCGGCCACCTGTCGGATTCGCCACGACAAGCCAGCCACTTCCCCCAGCAATTGGCGTTGGTTTCTATGCCCGACAGTGAGACTTGTCCAGACACACCAGCAAAGCAGGGCAGATTGTCGCGGGAAAAACCGATTTTCCTCAGTGCGCACCAAGTCGGACGAGCACCGCGCGCGGAATGGAAAGACGCCGCACCACGTCGTCATGACGCTTCAGTCCACACAATTCGCGCTGGATAAAATAGGCATAGACCGCATCGGCAGCCTCACGCAGCAGGTCCTCGCGCCGCCCTGCCTCGCCGCGCTCTTGCCTGGAAAGCTTTTCAAGGCTTTTCTCGACCCGCCTGCCCGCGTTTCCCAGGGCAATGGCCATGTCCTCGGCCAGTTCGTAGTCGAGCGCGCCGACACCGGTGCGCGGCAGGCGCGAATTGCCGGAAGAATCCCGGTCAGGCGGCATTGAACACCTCCATCATCGTGGCCGCCTTGCCGGAACGGCCACTCATATGGTGCACACCGCAGCATCGGTCATCAAGGGTTTATCTATCTACCGCAGACGGAGTTCAGTGCGGCAAGCAGCCGCCGGGGAAGCCTCACCTGATCGTCACGAGCTGCTCTCCGGTGCATAATGGAGGATGACGACACCCGATTTCAGGGTCCTCGTTTCCAGATGCTTCAAAGTCATCCGGTCCGAGTTCTCTTTGAAGAGTGGCGACCCTCTTCCCAGAAGCACAGGATTGATCCCGATGTGATACTCATCGATCAGGCGGTGCCGCATCAGCGTCGATGTGAGATCGGCGCTGCCGAAGACGAAAATGTCTCCGCCCTCCTTTGCTTTGAGCCTGGAGACTTCCTCTGCGACATTCCCCTTGAAAAGCGTCGTATTGTTCCAGTCAGCACTTGCGAGCGTTCGCGAGAAGACGATCTTCTCGATGCTGTTCATGAAATCGGCGATCCAGCCCTCCGCGGACGGCCAGTAGCCCGACATAAGCTCGTAGGTCTTGCGGCCGAAGATGAGCGTTTCAGCCTCTGCCTGGGTTTCACGAATGTAGTTTTCCAGTTCTTGGTCGAAGACGAACCAGTCGATGTCGTTCTCCGGTCCCTCAAAGAATCCATCAACGGTGACCATGTCCCATATGATCAGTTTTCTCATGATTGTTCTCCTCCTGGCGCTGGGTGCATCATTCCGGGGTGTCGAGGAAACCGCCTTCCGGCGCCGCGTGCGGGATGTTCCAGCCGAAATAGACTTCTGCCTCGACGATCTTGCCGTCACGAATGGTCAGCACCTCCGTGTTGCGGAAGCGTCGGCCTGAGGCTCCCGCCCCTTCATAGGTCACGAACACTTGGTCTCCGTCCCGGACGAGGCGGATGAAGCGAAAGTCGGAGATCGTCTCGCTGCCCGGCCAGCAGCGCTCGAAATAGGTCCTTCGATCGATGCGGTTGTCGAGCGGGCTGGAGAAATGGAAATCCTCCGCGATCACCGCCTCGATGGCTGCACGATCCTTGTCGACATAGGCCTGGTAGCTCCTGCGAGCGATGTCTACCAGATCTCTCATGGCATCCTCCTTTCCGTCACTTTGCGAGGCAAAAGCACATGTTGGCGATCTGTCCCGCAGGACAGAGCAAGCTCGATCAGGCAGGAACGTAGGTCAGCCTGACTGTCTCCTCGCCAACAAGATCGCTGGCAACAAGGCGCAGCGGCGGCCGCGGACCGGCAAAGAAAGGCATGCCATGGCCGAGCACGACCGGGTGGAAGTAGAGCCGGTATTCATCGATCATGCCGAGATCGGTCAGGCTCCCTGCCAAATCCGGTCCGGCAACGGCAATTTCGCCCGCGAGCCGGGCCTTGAGGTCACGTATCGCGGACCCGATGTCTCCCTCGATGAGGGTTGCGTTGGGGCCAACCGATTTCAACGTGCGCGATGCGACCCACTTCGGCTGGCGCCGCCACTCTGCCGCAAACTCTTGCTCCTCCGCACTCCAATCCGCACGATCGTCATCCCAATAGCGCATGATCTCGTACATGCGGCGGCCGTACACACTGCCGGCCAGGCTGCGTTCATACTCTATCCAGTGGCGAAAGAGCTGAGGTCCTGGCGCAAATTTCTCATGGTCGACGTAGCCGTCCAGGGACAGGTTCATTCCGAAGACAAGCGTGGCCATGTGCTCCTCCATCCAGGTTCCACCAGCGCTCGGTGCCCAGCGAGATCGTTGAAACGACCCCACTACGGCTACCGGCGGTCGCGCGCTATCATGGTTTCAATATGCAACTGGTTGCAGAGTAATTTGACAGATCCTATATTGCAACCAGTTTTCTTGGAGAATCGTGGAATTGGCTGCTGATACTGAAAATTCGGCACACCGCTCGGGCTGTCCCATCAACCTGACGCTGGAAGTACTGGGGGACAAATGGTCCCTCATCGTGGTGCGTGACATGATGTTCGGCAACCGCCGGCATTTTCGCGAACTGCTATCCAATTCTGAGGAGGGCATTGCTTCCAACATCCTGGCCGACCGCCTGCGCCGCCTGGTGGCGGAAGAGGTAATCTCCAGGAGGGATGACCCCAGCCACAAGCAGAAGGCCATCTACAGCCTCACCGAGAAGGGCATCGCGCTTCTGCCGGTTTTCGCCATGATCGGCGCCTGGGGGCGCAAATGGCTGCCAGTCACGGAGGAATTGTCGATCCGGGCGGCGCTTTTGGAGGAAGGCGGGCCGGAACTGTGGCGGGAGTTCATGGACGAGCTGCGCGCAGAGCATCTGGGCACGCCCCCTGCCCACCCCCAAAACGGTACCGGCGTGCGTGAAAGACTGCAGTCGGCCTATGAACAAGTGGTGGCACGGCGGGAGAAGACGGCACATTCTTGACGCGATCTTCGTCAAAAGGCGGCAGCGTTCCTCTTGCCTCGACGCGCCGGCTCGGTTATCAGAATGCCATGATAAATGCCGCGCACAGGAAGATTTCCTATCAGGCCGCCCACTCCGGCGCGGCTGCGCGCACGCTTGCCTCCAGCCTGCTGCTTCTCGGCCTTATCGGCGATCGCCGGGTCCGCTGAAGGGGCGCTCGGCGATCGATGACGCCGGTGCACTGGCACGCTCCTTCTCGTTACGAACCTGAAATCAGATCCATGACAGGCGGGCGGTTGCATTCGCGGCGACCAGCGGACCGCCAGGAGCAAAACGAATGGACGTGAAGAACGAGACCGTTGTGGCGCGGGCAGGACGAAAAGGGATGTCCACCGCATCACGCAAATACCAGCCCTACCCTCAGGTCGATCTTCCCGATCGCACCTGGCCATCAAAGCGCATCGAAAAAGCGCCGATCTGGTGCTCGGTCGATCTGCGCGACGGCAATCAGGCGCTCATCGATCCGATGGGGCATGAGCGCAAGGCACGCATGTTCGCCCTCCTCCTCGACATGGGTTTCAAGGAGATCGAGATCGGCTTTCCCTCCGCATCGCAGACTGATTTCGATTTCGCGCGCTGGGTGATCGAAGAAGGCAACGTTCCCGAGGACGTCTCGCTCCAGGTCCTGGTGCAGTGCCGACCAGAGTTGATTGCCCGCACGTTTGAATCGCTTCAGGGCG
Organism: Phyllobacteriaceae bacterium; assembly: GCA_029279965.1. GTDB lineage: Bacteria > Pseudomonadota > Alphaproteobacteria > Rhizobiales > Rhizobiaceae > Chelativorans. The sequence continues at coordinate 14,533 of JAJUHJ010000053.1, read as the reverse complement.
CGACACGACCCATCGTGCATTTTTACAATTCCACGAGCGAATTGCAGCGGCGCGTGGTTTTCGGCAAGGACGTGGCCGGCATCAAACAGATTGCGACCGACGCAGCCAAGATGATCACCGATATGGCTACCAAGGCGGGCGGCGGCTACCGGTTCCAGTATTCGCCTGAGAGCTTTACCGGTACCGAATTGGAAGTGGCGCTGGAAATCTGCAATGCGGTGACGGAGATTGTCGATCCGAGCCCCGAAAACAAGCTTATCCTCAATCTGCCTGCGACCGTGGAAATGTCGACGCCCAACATCCACGCAGACCAGATCGAGTGGATGAGCCGCCAGCTCGACCGACGCGACTCCATCATCCTGTCACTGCATCCGCATAATGATCGCGGCACTGGGATTGCCGCCACGGAACTCGGCCTGTTGGCGGGAGCGGAGCGCGTCGAAGGCACTCTGTTCGGCAATGGCGAGCGCACCGGCAATGTCGATATCGTCACGCTGGCGCTCAACATGTACACGCAAGGGGTCGACCCCATCATAGACTGTTCCGATATCAACCGGATCAAGGATGTCTATGAATATTCCAACCAGTTGCGCATTCCCGAGCGGCACCCCTATGTGGGCGAACTGGTCTATACCGCGTTTTCCGGCTCGCATCAGGACGCCATTAACAAGGGCATGAAGGCATACCGCCAGTCCAACAAGGAGCTGTGGGAGGTGCCGTATCTGCCCATCGATCCGGCGGATGTGGGCCGCACTTACGAGGCGATCATCCGCATCAATTCGCAATCCGGCAAGGGCGGGATCGCCTATGTGCTGCAAGCGGATTATGGGTTGAACCTGCCGCGCAACCTTCAGGTGGAGTTCCGCGAGGACATCCAGGCCATCACGGACGCGGAAGGCAAGGAACTGCCGGCCAAGCGCATTCACGAACGTTTTCTCGACATCTATGTCGATCAGCCCGATGCACGGCTGAAATTCGTCGACCACCACACCTATCCCGACCCGGAGGCAAAAGGCCGACGTATCATCGAAGCCACGATCCTCGACAATGGCGAAAATACGGTCATCGAAGGCAAGGGCACCGGCCCGGTCGACGGTTTCATCAATGCCCTTTCGGCCTATATCGGCATCGAGATGACGGTGCTCGACTATTCCGAACACTCGCTTCAGCAGGGCGCGGACGCGGCGGCCATCTGCTACATGGAGGTGGAGCATCCTGGCGGGCGTCTGTTCGGTGTCGCCATCAACACCAACATTGTCACCGCCTCGCTGGAAGCGGTGGTCTCGGCGACCAACCGCATACTCCAGTCCCGGCAGACCGCAACCTAACGCGCCGCGCGTCCTTCAGGACGCGGACACGCTATCTCATTGAAGCTACGCATCGTGCTTTCCGAAAATCGATTGATTTTCGGGCCGATGCTGTAGGCGGCATGTCAAGGAACCATCGCCATCTCAATTCCTCCACGGTTTGCTTGCACGTTCAGAAGAGCACCCGGCGCTTCTTGCCGCCGGGCGCTCCTCGACAGGCTTGTGCAAGAGCTGTGTTTAAGCGGCACGAAAACGGAACAAACGAAGTGATTTTCCATTCACGCCGTGTTAACTCTGTCTTAAGGACAGCCGTCTGGTCTGGAGGACCAACATGAGCGAGGCCGCCCAGAACGCCGTGTCGGCAACGAATGTGCACAAGCTTGCCGATGCCGTGCGCGAGATGAAATCCAACGCCGCGGACCGGGAGGACGTGGTGGTGGACATGCGCGAGGCGGCACACAGCCGGCTCGAAATTCTCGCGCAGGAGCTGCACCCGGTGTTTGCGGAAGTACCGGACGACGATCCGATGTTCGATTTCGCGATTTCCTCCGGTCAGCAGCCGCGGCTTTGGATCGACGCGGTGGCACATGTCACAATGGGGCCGGACCGGCGCACCTACCGGTTCCTGCGTGATACGCGGCTGGGCCGCGTGGTGCTGGCCGAATCCACCGAGACAGGTCCGGTTGCCGAGCAGGTGACCCGCTACATCGCCGAGCGTATGGTCGAGCGCCAGCGGATCATCGAGGGCGAGATCATCTCCCTGCCCCGCGGCACCGAACGGCGGAACGAAGCGCCAGCCCGAAAAAAGCCGTCCATCTGGAAGGCGCTATTGGGAACTGTCCTTCTGGTCCTGGCGGGCGGAATCGTAGGCGTGGCCAGCGTCTTCCTTTTCCTTTCCGACCGCTTTCCTGAATTGCAGCAATATCTGCAGCCATAGGCTTGCCGCCGCTTGTTCATGCCGGCGTGCGATCCGTCGAGACAAGCCACTGCCGTGAGAGTTCGACGACCGGACCGCCGGTCTTCGCGGGCCCGCGACGGCGCAGTTGCACCTGCCAGGCGCCCGGCACTCCCACAATTTCCAGAAGATTGTAGTGGGCTGGCGGCTTTGCCCCGCCATGGGCCTGCCCGGCCGCCGCTACACCCACGACAGGAACACTCGCGCCACCCACGCCGTCAATACGATGAACGCTGGCCAGATGCGTGTGTCCGTGCAGGACGAGTTCCGCCCCATGCTGGCGCACCATATCCTGGAAACGTCCGATCCCGATCAGCCGCTTGTGCGGGCCGGTGGCGCCGCGCACGGGCGGGTGATGGATCAGGATCACGCGAAACAATCCCTGCTCGCCTGCCTGCTGCAGCAGTCTCGCGGTTCTGGCTTCCTGCTTTTTGGTGAAATAGCCGCTGGCCAGGAAAGGTGCCGTCGCGCGCGCAGATGATATGCCGATCAGCGCAATCGGGCCTCGTACCCTGAGATAGGGAAACCGGTCGCGCGTAACCTGTCCGGTCGCGCCGTCACCGGCCATATAATTGCCCCAGGCCTTGCAGATCTTGTCGAGCGCGCGCGGCACATAAGCATCGTGATTGCCGGGCACGAGCGAGATGTCATGGGGAGAACCCAGAGCTTCAAGCCATAGCCGGGCCATTTCGATCTCTTTATCAAGAGCAAGGTTCACCAGATCGCCCGTCAATGCGATATGGTCGGGGCCGGCCTCCAGAATATCTTCGCTGATGCGATCTATGATCCCGTTGTCGAGACTCACACGCCGCCGCTGGCGCCAATTGATATAGCCGGTGATGCGTTTGGAGGCGAGTTCGCGATAGGTTAGATCGGGAAGCGGACCCAGATGAACGTCGGAAAAATGTGCCAGCCGAAACATGCCCCGTGTCTAGAGCATTTTGCCGCCGGGTGGAATCACCGGGCATCAAACAAACGCTGTAAAAGCCAACCCGGGGAGCGGCACGGGCTCCAGATGCGGCAGCTTTCCAGTGGATAGACCTGCGCAGAAGAAGACACGCTTCCGGGTGCGTCTCTTCCACCTTTTCCATCTGCTACGGCGGCCGATGACGCTCGGCGTGCGCGGTGTGGTGTTCGACGCCGAACAAGGCCGGATACTGCTCGTCCGCCACACCTACGTGGCCGGCTGGCATCTGCCCGGCGGGGGCGTGGAGCCGGGGGAAACGATGGAGATGTCCCTCGCCCGTGAATTGCAAGAGGAAGGCAACATCATTCTCCTGGGAGCGCCGGAATTGAAGTCCATCCATTTCAACCGTGAGGCCAGCCGACGCGACCATGTGGCCGTTTACCTCATCACGCAATTTCGCCATGACGGCCGACGCCGGCCTGATTTTGAAATCGCCGACGCGCGCTTCTTCCCGCTCGATGATCTTCCAGAGGCAACGACACCGGCGACCCGCCGCCGGCTCGCGGAGATTTTCGAAGGCCTGCCGGTGTCGGCTGAGTGGTGAGGCGAGGCGCAACGCCCTCACCTCGCCTTTTCGGGGAAACCAACCTTATTAGAATGATTTCTCCAGTCGCTCCCGGTCATGCGGCACGGAATAGTCCACTTCCGGCCCCAGCGGCACGATGCGCGTCGGGTTGATGGTGGCGTGGCTGCCGTAATAATGCGCCTTGATGTGATGCATGTTCACCGTTTCGGCCACACCCGGCATCTGATAAAGTTCGCGCAAATAGTTGGAGAGGTTCGGATAATCGGCAATGCGGCGCAGATTGCATTTGAAGTGACCGAAATAGACGGGGTCGAAGCGCACCAGGGTCGTGAACAGACGCCAATCCGCCTCCGTAAGCCGGCCACCGACAAGATAGCGCTGGCGTGACAGCCGTTCCTCCAGCTCATCCAGCGTGTCGAAGAGCTGCCGGAAAGCTTCTTCATAGGCCTCCTGCGTGGTGGCAAAGCCGGCTCGATAGACGCCATTGTTGACGTTCTCATAGACCCGCTCGTTCACGGCATCGATCTCGCTCCGCAACCCTTCGGGATAAAAATCCAGCGAAGCATCGCCCCACTCGTCGAATGCCTTATTGAGCATTCTGATGATGTCGGCGGACTCATTGGAAACAATCGTTTCGCTCTGCTTGTCCCACAACACCGGCACTGTCACACGCCCCGAATAATGAGGGTCGGCTTTCGTGTATATCTGGTGCATGAAATCGAGCCCGTAGAGGTCATCGCCCGTCGCACCGTCCGCCTTTTTGAAGGTCCATCCGTTCTCGCCCATGAAATGATGGACGACGGACACGGATATGAGGCCATCGAGCTTCTTGAGCTTGCGCAGGATCAGTGTTCGATGCGCCCAGGGGCAGGCATAGGAGACATAAAGATGATACCGGCCCGGCTCTGCCTTGAAGCCGCGCTCCCGACCATCGGCTGGACGGCCATCCGTCGTTACGAAATCGCGGAACTGCGATTTCGATCGCTCGAAACGCCCCCCCGTCTTGGCGGTGTCGTACCATTCATCGTGCCAAACGCCGTCGACCAACAGACCCATGATTTCGCTCCTTGTTTCATCCCTATCTAGGACGAAGGGGCCGCGTTCCCAAACGGATGAGCGTGAACGCACTGTCAATAATCGGCCTTTCCGCAGCGCCTTCCCATCAATTCGGTGGACGATGCGCCGATTTGGTGCTAGCGGAACGGCACTTTGGGAGACCAGCAATGATCCTGTTCCGGGCAGACCGACGACGAAAGGGCTGACGCGCCAGAAGACGGCGCGGTTGCCGCGGCGCATTCGTGCCGCAGATTATCCTTTCGAACCACGGAACGCCTTCATGAATCTTGCCGATATTGTCTTCCTGCCGGAGGAGCCGGCGCACGACGACGCCATTGACCAAATCAATGCCGAAGCCTTTGGGCCGGGCCGTTTTGCACGCGCGGCCTACAGGATCCGCGAAGGCGGCCCGCATGAGCGTGCACTTTCCTTCGTTGCCCTTCACGAGGGCGAGGTGGTGGGGTCGGTGCGCCTGACCCGTATCGCAGCGGGGAATGGACGCGCTTTGCTGCTTGGGCCGCTCGCGGTTCGTCCCGTTTACAAAAACAAGGGCATCGGCAAAAAACTGGTGCGCATCGCGCTAGAGGTGGCGCAGGCGGTGGGCAGTGAAGTGGTCGTTCTTGTCGGTGACGAGCCCTATTATGGCCCCTTCGGCTTCAAGCCGATCCCCCGCGGACAGCTTTCCATGCCACGGCCGGTCGACCCGGACAGACTGCTTGCCGCCGAGTTGAAGGAAGGCGGATTGATAAAGCTGCAAGGCCTCGTCACTCATGCCGGGCTGGCGCATGAGATCGCCATCGACGCACTCACATCAGCACAGCCCGGTGCAGAGGCGTAAAGACCTCGGCAACAGCAAAGTCCCGCAGGCGATATTATGTGCAACCTGCGTGGCGGTTCCACGTCGCCTGGAGCATTGAGCGTTCATCTGAACGCCGGAGCTTCCTTCAAGCCGCGTCGGCCTGCCATCCGGCAACGGCGGACAGGTCGTCTGCTTCCTCGTTCACAAGCCGCTCGATCAGCCATCGGCCTGCCGGGCCGGGTGGGTTATCCGTCTTATAGGCAACATACAGCGGATACTCGCTGCCGCGGAAATCCGGCATTTTCAGACGCTTCAGCCGACCCGCCTCGATGTCGGCGCGCACCACCGGCTCAGGCATGCCGGCCCATCCGACACCCTCCAGAAGCAGTGCCTGCATGGTGGCAAGATCGCCCACTCTCCAGACGGAATGAGACATCATAAAGCAGGGACGTTTGTTCGATTCTTCAACATCGCGGAGAACGATCTGTAGCTGCTTGCGCACCACTCCAGCCTCAATGTGACTGGATGTAGCAAGCGGATGGTCGGAAGCAGCCACAGGAACAATCGGTACACCGGCGATCTGAATAACCGTCAGGCCGTCATTGTTCGAGTGGAACAGGTTTCCCACGCCGACTGAGCTCTGGCCACTGCGGATGAGTCGTTCCACGCCGCCCCTCACTTCCGTTTCCAGCCGCAGCGGAACAGTGGAGCAATTGGAGTGAAGTTCCTTCAACAGGGGCGACAAACGCTCGCGGGGGAATATCTGATCGACCGCAAGGGAAAGCTCGGCCTCCAGCCCGTCATGCAGCCCCTTCACCCGTGCGCGCAAGACATCGGCACCATGAATGATCGACCGCGCCTCCGCGACCACGGCTTCGCCGGCCGGCGTCAATCTCGGCCTCCGCGTCGTGCCCCGGTCGAAGAGGAGGAGGCCCAACTGTTGCTCAAGCGTATCGATCGCATAACTGACGGCTGAAGTTGCCCGGTTCAGCCTGCGTCCGGCGGCCGAAAAGCTTCCTGCCTCATCCACCGTCACGAGAACCTTCAACTGATCCAAGCTCAGACCCGGTGCGATAGACATTTCAAATTTCCCGTAAAAGATGATCGAAATTATCATCCTTTTTCTATCAACGACCTTCTCCCACGTAAAGGGCCGGCGAGGTCGCCACCGGCGGCTTCTCCGTCACTAACTCTAATTTCCTCCCAAGGAGATCGTTATGAACAAGCGTATAGTTATAGCCACCACAGCACTCTCTCTCCTGGCCGGTCCTGCCCTCGCGCAGGTGACGGTGCATGTTTCCACGGACAGGAACCAATCGCCTTTTGCGTCGCAGCAGGTTGACCAACTCACCACGGCCAGCACGTCCGCTGCTCCGGCGCATTTGCGCGGCAAGGTCTTTGTTGACGTACACAGGGATTCAAACCAGCTCCCGACCAATGGTCAGAAGGATCAGGTCGTTACGTCGAACGTGGAGCCTGTCTCCGCACCGCCGCATCTGCGGGGCAAGGTGTTCGTACACCCGAGCCAGGATTGATCCTGCCCATGAATTGCCGGGGCTGCGTCACGCGGTTCCGGCAATTCCTGGCAGAAAGCGTTGATTTAGCGCCCCTCGCGGTACCACATCGCACCGATGGCAAGCAGCAACATGCCCAATCCGAAAAAACCCGCGAAGAGCGGTACGCGACGCACTGATTTAAGAACGCTGTCATTGGTGGTTTGAAGCCCGATCCAATCGCGCCCTGCGGCAGTTCCGCTGTTGTTCCTGACCGGCACGACATTTGGCAGGTGGAGGCCAGAACCATCAGCATCGAGCCGCCGCACGCTTCCGCCGCTCTCTTCCGCCACCGGCCGCAACAGGTCTTCGGTAGAGACTGTATCGGCAAATTCCGGCGCATTGACAGGTCCGACATGGGCAAGCGCCGTCAGGTCTCCGTTCGCAACCTGGTAAAGGCCAACCTCATCCACTTCGAGCGTTGCCTCAAACAGCCCCGGGTCGATGTTTGACAGCGGCACCTCGCTGCGTTCGCCGGAGGGCGCTGTAATGATGGCGCTGCCTGCTTCGTCCGCCATTGTCTGGCGAAGAATTTCCAGCGTCATGCCACGTCCCGCAGCTGTCAGTCGCTCCTCCTCAAGTTCGGGCTCCTTCATCAGCCAGTGAGCGATGCGACGGTAGAGCGCGACGTAGGGACCCCCACCCTCATAGCCGCGCGCCCACAGCCACCCCTGGTCCGACATGAACATGCCGACACGCCCTTCGCCCTCGCGTGCGAGCACCAGGAGGGGCATCTCGTCAGGGCCTTCCATGACCACCTGCCCGTCCGGGCGCTCCACCCCTATGGCCCGGAACCAGCGGCTCCAGCCCGGCGGCTCGGATGCCGATCCGTCGAGCCCGCGCGTCACGGGATGGCGCGCGCCGGTCTCGCTCAGACGCGGGTGAAAGCCCGCTTCCACCACCTCTCCGTTCGGCAGGGCCGGCAGGGCCGAAATCAAGGGGGTGTGTGCGATGGACTGGTTGCCGGCGAACTCCGGACCGGCCGCGATGAGCAATGCACCGCCATTTTCCACATACTCGGCGATATAATCATAATAGAGGACAGGCAGCACATCGCGATGCTGGTAGCGGTCGAAAATGATGAGGTCAAAATCATTGATCTTCTCGACGAACAGCTCGCGCGTCGGGAAAGCGATCAACGATAACTCATTGATGGGAGTGCCGTCCTGCTTTTCCGGCGGACGCAGGATGGTAAAATGGACAAGATCCACCGAAGCGTCGGATTTCAAGAGATTGCGCCAGGCGCGTTCCCCCGAATGTGGTTCTCCCGAGACCAGCAGCACCCGCAGATTTTCGCGAATGCCGTCAAGCAACGCCACTGCGCGATTGTTTGTCTCGGTCAGTTCACCCTCGATGGGTGCGATCCGCAATTCCACGATGTTGCGCCCGGCCTTGGGAACGCTGATCTCCAGCGCCATCTCCCGGCCGACGGTGGCCTGCTCGATCCGCGCCAGCTCCCCATTGACGAAAACCTCCACCTCGACAGGGGCGGTTTCGTCCGCAGAGGAGAGCACGCGGTAGGTCATCTCCAAAGGCGCGCCGACGATTCCGAAGCGCGGCGCACGCTCAAAGCGGATGCGCCGATCATATTCATCCTCCTCGCCAGTGATCAACGCATGTAGCGGGCCTGGCAGTTCCGACGCATCCGCCGGCACGTCATGCACCTGACCATCCGTGATCATGATGGAGCCGGCAACGCGCGAAGGCGGAACGTCGCGCAATGTGCCTTCCAGCGCCTCGAACAGGCGCGTTTCCGTGCGTTCGTCAGCCGCCTCGCCCCGCCCGGCTTCAACCACGCGCACTTCGAACTGGTCAAAATCGCCCAGCCGTTGTTCTAGAGCCTCCGCGGCCTGCCGGGTCGTCTCCGCACGCGCGCCGATGTTCTGGCTCTGGCTTTCATCGATAACCACCGCGACGACGCTCTTGAGCGGTTCGCGTTCCTCATCGAGCAGCACGGGGTTGAGCAGGGCAAGCGCAAGCGCTGCAAGCGCGGCAAGCCGGAGCAAGGCGCCACGGCGCCCGAGAAAGAGGCTGAGCGCCATAAGCAGGGCAAGCGGAACGAGCAGTGCCGTCAGAACAGTCCAGGAAAAGAGCGGCTCGAAACCGAACGTCCAGTTCACGGCCTGCTCCCGGCCACATGTTCAGACGAGGCAAGGTGATGCACGCGCTTCCAATCCGTTGGGTTCTTGCCGTTCGCGTTCATGCCTATTGTCCCAACCGTTCCAGGATCGCCGGCACATGCACCTGGTCGGATTTGTAATTGCCGGTCAGCATATACATCATGATGTTCACGCCGGCCCTGTAAGCATAAAGGCGCTGCATCGGATCGGAGGGAATGGTAGGCAGCAACGGTTCACCATCATCGTCGATCGCCCATGCACCGGCGAAATCGTTGCCCGTAATCATGATCGGCGTCACACCATCGCCGGCACTTACCGGCCGGTCGCCACTGTCCTCGCCCCCGATGAACGATTGGACCCAGAGCGGACTGCCCCGGTGACGGCCGGGAAATTCGTTGAGGATGTAGAAGGCCTTGGTAAGCACGTGATCGTCCGGCACCGGCTCCAGAGGTGGAATGTTGAGACCGGAAAGAACGTCACGAAGGCGTTGTGTCTCCGGAGACACCGAGGCCGAGGAATCGAAGGCCGATGAATATTGATCGCGCGTGTCAAAAAGCACCGTGCCACCCTGCCGCATGTAAGCATCGATCCTGGCGATCTCCTCTTCCGAGGGCATGGGTGCGCCTGCATCAATCGGCCAATAGATCAGGGGATAGAATGACAGTTCATCCGTAGCAATATCGACCGCAGCCGGCTCGCCCGGCTCGAGAGCCGTTTTCTCGGCCAGGAATCGCGACAGGCCCAAAATTCCGGCGCGGCTGACGGCATCGACCGATGAAACCCCCGTCACCACGTAGGCGATGCGTGTGGAAGAAATCGCCTCGATGGCCGCAATGTCTTCCGGTTGGGGAGAAGTGGTTTGCGCTTGCGCGCTGTCCGGTGCCATCGGAGTGAAGACGAGCGCGGCGGCCAGCGCACCGGCCGTCGAAGCAGCGCGCCTCATCGCGCGGCGCCGCGATAGAAAGCCTCCCAGCCACAAAACAGCCAGCGTGTCGAGCGCCAGCAGAACCAGAGCCGCCAGCATCAACGCTCCCTTGAGCGGCTGCGAGCTGTCGAAAGCATAACTTGCTTGTGCCGTCGCAACGGGCGCCGCCGGGCGCGACAGCGGGGCAAGCGTGTCGTCCGGCGCAAGAAGATTGTGCGCCAGAACACCTTCCTCGGACCCATAGAAGCCAGGAGGATGGGAAAGCGTCACGTCTGTCTTCTCGCCGGGAACCAAGGGCTCCGCCTCCGGGCCTGGCGGGACCAGGGTTCCCGTCGCTGAAATCATGCGATAGGGCGCGAGCCGCCCGCCGGGTGCTGCCGTCTCTGTCGTAAGACTGCCCTGATTGCGCGAAAGCTGGACGATGCGGCGAAGCATCTCCACGAAGGTGCCTGAGATCGGCAGGCTCGACCAGGTTGCCTCGGGTGTGACATGGAACAGGATCACCCTGCCCTCGCCGCGCGCGGCACCGGTCACGAGTGGCGTGCCGTCGGCAAGGCTTGCCCAGCTACGCTCGACGATGTCGGCGGAGGGCTCGGCAAGCACCTGCCGGCTCACCGTCACTTCGCGCGGCGGATCAAGATCGGAGAACGGGCTGCCCTCGGGAAATGTCGCCACCGGTTGCGGCTCGGACCAGGACAGCGCCCCGCCGAGTGAGCGCTGTCCCTGGCGCAGGCGGACAGGCAGAAGCGTATCGTCGTTGCCCGCCGCTGCAAGGCGGGGGCCGGCAAAGCGCACCAGCGTGCCGCCACCTTCCATCCACTCGATCAACGGCTCACGAACCGAATCGGGCAGCGTCCCGACGTCGGCCATGACGATGGCCGCGGGGCGACGATCCAGCAACTCCGGTATGGCTTCGGTGAGTTCCGGGTCCGAGGGCTCGATGAGATCGGCATAGGGGCTGAGTGCGCGTCGGATGTAGTAGAGGGGCGAGAGCAGCGGCTGCGCCTGATCGATCTCCGTCTGCGCGATGAGACCAACGCGGCGGCGGCGCGAATTCTCATCAAGCAGCCGCATTGCGCCGGCATGATTTTCCCCATCGATGCTGAGCGAGGAAAAGTCGTTGCGCAGCTCGAACGGCACGAGCATCTCGCCCATGGCACGCGTTTCGCCCGGCCCGAAGCTGATGACGGTCTCGGCAACGCGCCGGCCCTGTTCGTCGGCGGCATAGGCGGTTACCTGACGCGGGGCAGCCTCGCCTTCGGCGCGTGTTGCGGTTACCGTAAAGCGCCTTGGCTCATTGGCACTGTCCGTCAGCGCCACGCTGGAGAGGCGATCCGGCCCGACCCAGAGAACATTCGCAAGATCAGTCGAAAAAAGCTCCTGGAAGGCTGCCTCGTCACCGGGAGCAGCCAGCCCGTCCGTCAAGAGCGCCAGCGTTGCTCCAGGCAGTTGCTGAAGCGCATCGGCGACGCGGCCGTGGATCTCCGGCCGGTTCGTGGGAACCGGGCGCGGCTCGGCCGCATTCAGCCGCTCAAGTGCCGCGTCCGCATCGAAAGGCCCGATGTCCTGGGAGGGGCTGTCCGCGGTTAACGCCAGTATCACCGGTGTTCCGCTCTCGCGCGCATCCGTAACGAGGCGCGTGGCGGTGGCTACGCGCCGATCCCAATCCGGGGCACTCGACCAGCCATTGTCGAAAACAACGGCCAGCGCCTCACCGCCCATGGCGGTGCGCTCGCGCGGATTGAATACCGGGTCGGCCAACGCGAGGATCACGAGGCCAGCGAGCAACAGCCGCAGCAATGTCAGCCACCAGGGGCTTTGATGGGGTGTCTCCTCCCGCTTGACGATGCGCGCGAGGATCGCCAGGGGCGGAAACGTCTCCTGCTGCGGCCGCGGGGGCGTAAGCCGTAGAAGCCACCAGATTACCGGCAGGGCGATCAAGCCCCACAAGACCATCGGTGCGCCGAAGGAGAGCGGCAGAAAATTCATCGGCCCATGCCCGTTTCAGCGGTCATGGCCATATGCACGCGGATCAGCGCCTCGGAGGCGAGCCTGTCTGTGTGATTGACGGTGTAGCTCCAGCCGAGCTTCTTGCACCAGCGGCTCAGGGTTTCGCGCCGGGCGAGATAAAGCTTGCGATACTCATCGCCCAGCGTTTCTGCCCGGCCGGCGGTCAGTCGCTCACCCGTTTCCGGGTCGCGGAACTCCGTGCGCCCTGCATAGGGAAAGCTTTCCTCTGCGGGATCGGCCACCTCGATCAGGTGCGCGCGGGCGCCGATGCGGGCGAGCCCGTCCAGCCAACGCATGGTCTCCTCAGGCGGATCGAGGAAGTCGCCCGCGATCACCACATCGCAAAAGCGGCGGACTTGCATGAGGTTCGGACGCTCGGCGGAGGGCTCCGCATGCGCAATATATTGCGCCAGCCGCTCGGCCCCGTTGCGTGCGGCGAAGGGATCGCTCAATCCCGGCCAGCCGATACGCTCGCCACTGCGCGACAGAAGCTCCGCCAACGCCAGCACGAGAACCAGTGCGCGCGATTCCTTGGATACTTCGGCAAGTGAAGAGCGATAGAGCATCGAGGGCGAACGGTCCGCCCACAGCCAGACCGTGTGCGCGGCCTCCCACTCGCGATCGCGCACATAGATGTGGTTTTCCTCGCGCGCTGAACGCCGCCAGTCGATACGCGCGACCGCCTCGCCTTCGACATAAGGCCGGAACTGCCAGAAATTCTCGCCAATGCCGCGGCGGCGGCGACCATGCCAACCTGCAATCACATTGTTGACGACGCGCCGTGCTTCCACCAGCAAGTCGGGCACCAGGGAAGCCCGCGTCCGCGCACGCACAAGCGCATCCGGCAATGCTACGGGAGCGGTGACTTCACCTATTCGCGCCATCAGCCTCGCATCTCCAGACCCTTCAACCGAGCGCTTTAACCAGACGCTCAATGACATCGCGCACACTCATCCCCTCTGCGCGGGCGGCAAAGGTGAGCGCCATGCGATGCTGGAGCACCGGCTCAGCCAGCGCACGCACATCATCGACCGAAGGCGCCAGACGTCCGTCATAGAGGGCACGCGCACGAGCGCACAGGATCAAGGCTTGGCTGGCGCGCGGACCGGGTCCCCAACCCACGTGACGGTCTGTCTCCGGGTGGCCGAGACCAGGTCTTGCCGAACGCACCAGCGCGAGGATCGCCTCCACCACGCTTTCGGGCACCGGCATGCGGCGGATCAGCGCCTGAATCTCCTGCAAACGCGCTGGCGTCAGCACATTCTCGGGACGCGCTTCCTCTACGCCGGTCGTCTCAAGCAGAATGCGCCGCTCCGCATCCAGTTCCGGATAGAGGATATCGATCTGCATCAAAAAGCGATCGAGCTGCGCCTCGGGCAGTGGGTAGGTCCCCTCCTGCTCCAGAGGGTTCTGGGTGGCGAGCACGTGGAACGGTGCCGGCAGGTCGTGGCGATGGCCGGCGACCGTCACGTGATATTCCTGCATGGACTGGAGAAGCGCCGATTGGGTGCGCGGGCTGGCGCGGTTGATCTCGTCAGCCATGAGAAGCTGGGCGAAAATCGGTCCGGGAAGAAAGCGGAAGAAGCGGCGGCCGGTCTCGTCCTGCTCCATAACCTCCGATCCGAGAATATCGGATGGCATCAGATCCGGCGTGAACTGGATACGCCGCGCATCGAGTCCAAGCACGACACCAAGCGTCTCCACCAGCTTTGTCTTTGCAAGCCCCGGAACGCCGACCAGGAGAGCATGTCCGCCGGCAAGTAGGGCGACCAGCGCCCGTTCCACAACCGCTTCCTGGCCGAAGATGACACGCCCGATGCCCTCACGCACACGGGCAATATCGGCAAGCGCCCTTTCGGCATCGGCAACCATGTCATTCTCGGTGGCGGCTGCCGTCACCGTCTGCTGATCCCTGGCAATGATGCTCATGGGCCTCTCCTCGCGCCTTGGCGGATTGATAAGAACTGCTGACTCGTGCAGGAGTCGCAGGCTCGCAGCATCTTACCGTTTCGTCAAAAATTAGACGAGTTCTCAACCCTGACAAGCCGAACAACAGTGACTATTTCGTGACTATGGACAGAGAAAGCGCACAGATTCGGGGTGATAAAGGCAAACTTGCTACGGCTGCCGACAGTACGGCACTGTCGGCGCTAATCGCGCGGGCCGCTCGCGCCGGCAAGGGATCACCGCCGGTGGAGCAATGGAATCCGCAGTTCTGCGGCGATCTCGACATGGAAATCAAGGCCGACGGCACCTGGTTCTATCTCGGGACACCGATCGGGCGGGAAGCGCTGGTGCAACTCTTCTCATCGGTC
>JAJUHJ010000052.1 GCA_029279965.1 Phyllobacteriaceae bacterium | reverse complement strand
TGACGGCCGGGCGTGGTTTCATCGCGCTCGCCGCCCTCATCTTTGCCAAATGGCGCCCGGTGCCGGTCATGGTCGCCTGCCTGCTTTTCGGTTTTCTCGATGCGTTCGCAATCCGGATTCAAGGCTCGCCTCTACCATTGATCGGCAATGTGCCGGTGCAGTTCATGCAGGCTCTGCCTTACATTCTCACGGTCGTGCTTCTTGCAGGCTTCATCGGCAGGGCAATTCCTCCGCGCGCCGGCGGGGTGCCATACGTGAAGGAGCGGTGATGGCGGAAGAGCTTTTCAGGGCCGCCAGAATGGCGATGAAGCGGGCATATGCACCCTATTCGCAGTTTCCGGTCGGCGCAGCCCTACGCACCGATGCCGGCGCGGTTCATGCCGGCTGCAACATCGAGAATGCCTCCTATCCTGAGGGATGGTGCGCGGAAACCACGGCGCTCGGCCAAATGATCATGGCTGGCGGGGGCAAAGTGTCGGAGATCGCCCTGGTGGCAGAGAAGATGCCTGGGATCATGCCATGCGGCGGTTGCCGCCAACGCCTGTCGGAGTTTGTGACGGCGGATGCCAAACTTCATCTTTGCGATATGAACGGGATTCTGGAGACCGTGCCATTTTCTTCTGTTTTCCCCCGCGCCTTCGGCTCGGAGTCGAATACATGAGCGCGGCGGCCGACATTTTGAAAGAGCGCCTGGGCGGCCTCGCGCCAAGGCTGGCGCTCGTGCTCGGCTCCGGCCTCGGAGGGCTTGCCGAGCAGGTGGAAGATGCAATCCGCGTTCGATACGCCGACATACCCGGATTCCCGCAAAGCGGTGTCAGCGGTCATGCGGGTGAATTGGTGGCAGGTGTTTTCGCAGACACCCACGTCATCATGCTGGCAGGCCGCGCGCATTACTACGAGGATGGCGATGCCGCAGCCATGCGGCCCTTGCTGGAAGCTCTGGCCGGGATCGGCATTGAGGCGCTCATCCTCACCAACGCCGCCGGCTCACTCCAAGCGGACATGCCCCCGGGATCGGTGATGCTTATCGAGGATCACATCAACTTCTCCGGCACCAATCCACTCATTGGCGAGACCTCGGAGCAGCGGTTCGTCGGCATGAGCGAAGCGTACGATCTGACATTGCGCGCGGCATTGGAGAACGCGGCGGAGAAAGCAGGCGTCAAACTTCATCGGGGCGTCTATATGTGGTTCTCGGGTCCCACCTTTGAGACCCCGGCGGAAATCCGCATGGCGCGAATGCTTGGAGCGGATGCCGTTGGCATGTCCACCGTGCCGGAGGTGATCCTCGCTCGATTTCTTGGCCTGCGCGTCGCCGCCTGCTCGGTGATCACCAATCTAGCCGCCGGAATGGCCACAGGCGAGCTGTCTCATCAGGAAACCAAGAACATGGCGCCATTGGGTGGGGAAAAGCTGACGAAAATTCTTGGGCGTTTTCTGCACGATAGCGCCTCCGGGCGGGTTACATCATGACTCTGCCGCAGGAGACCATTCGCAGGAAGCGTGACGGAAAGTCCCTGACGCGAGCCGAAATCGGCGATTTCGCCTCTGGCCTTGCCTCCGGTGCGTGGAGCGAAGGGCAGATCGCCGCGTTCGGCATGGCAGTCTTCCTCAATGGCATGGACCACGACGAAACCGTAGCCCTGACGCTCGCCATGCGCGATACAGGGACGGTGCTGGACTGGTCGTCCCTGCCCGGTCCTGTCACCGACAAGCATTCCACCGGCGGCGTCGGCGACAACGTGTCCTTGATGCTGGCGCCCATTGTCGCCGCATGCGGCGCCTATGTTCCCATGATCTCCGGCCGGGGCTTGGGGCATACGGGCGGTACGCTGGACAAGATGGATTCCATTCCTGGCTATACCAGCCAGCCGACACGACAGGATTTCGAGAAAGCGGTGCGGCATGCGGGCTGCGCCATCATCGGCCAGACCGGTGATCTGGCGCCAGCCGACCGCCGCTTCTATGCCGTGCGCGACGTGACCGGAACGGTGGAGTCGATTCCGCTGATCACAGCATCCATCCTGTCGAAGAAACTGGCCGCCGGGCTCCAATCGCTGGTGCTGGACGTCAAAACCGGTAGCGGTGCTTTCATGGCTCGCCGGGAAGATGCGCGCGCTTTGGCGACAATGCTGGTCGAGGTGGCAAAGGGTGCCGGGCTCGCTGCGAGCGCTCTGATAACCGACATGAACGAACCGCTCGCCACCACCGCCGGCAATGCGGTCGAGGTGCAGAGCGCGGTCGACTTTCTCACGGGAAAAGCGCGAGATGCGCGACTGGAAGAGGTGACGTTGGCTCTTGCCGCCGAGATGCTTGTTGCAGCAGGCATCGCGCCCGCCTTGGAGGAAGCGGAGGAGCGCGCCCGAAGAGCGCTCGACAGCGGCGCGGCGGCAGAACGCTTTGCCCGGATGGTAAGCACGCTCGGCGGACCGGCTGATTTTTTGGAGAAGGCCGCCGAATATTTGCCGCGAGCGCCGATAGAGCTTGCCGTGAAGGCTGAGCGATCCGGCTTCGTCGGTCGTATCGATACGCGGGGGCTCGGCCTGGCGGTGGTCGAACTCGGCGGCGGGCGGCGGACGCCAGAGGACAATGTGGATCATGCGGTCGGCCTCACCGCAACGGTGCCTTTGGGCACGAAAATCGGTTCAGGCGACCCATTAGCGGTGGTTCATGCGCGTACACCGCAGGATGCTGAACGCGCAGCGCAGGCGGTTCAGAAAGCTTATGAAATCACCGGTGAGCCTTTGAAAGCGGGTATGGCTGTACAGGAAAAGATCACGGCCTAGGTTCGTCAGTTTCATCTTCGACTCGGCTGGAAAACCACTGATAGATGCCGAGGGCCACCAGCGCCAGCATTGCAGAGGCGAACAGAGCGGCCGGATAGATCACCGCAGAAATCTGCTCGCGGCTGGACTTGAAGACCATCACCAGCGCTTCCAGACTCGCCGCTATGACGATGATGGTGATGAATTTCGTTATGGATCGCCGCGACTCCCGCGTTGAACGCAACTCCCTTTTGCGGAAGAGCTCTTCCTCGGCGATGAAGGTTCCGGCCTCGACCACCGCAAAGCCGATGATCATCAGCCCTATGCCGTCCAGGGTCTGGCCGACCCGGTCAAGGCGATTGAGATCGCGAGCAATGATGCTCCCCACGATCTCCCATACCGCGAAGCCGACAAGAAAAAATGCCGACACAAGCAGGGCAATCGTGGCAACAAGAAAATAGATGAATGCCACTTTTTCGTAAAGTTCTTTCATCCCCGCTTCCATGATCGAAGGACACAAATGGTCCCGGCCGGCGCGCCATAATTCGAAGAACAGGGCAAATCTCATTGCGCTTGCCCACCACGGGTGCGGTGGGATTGGCACCTGATCCTACCCATTTCGACAATCTGGAAACGTGTTCGAAGCGCGCCCGTTCCGCGACGCGGGGGTGAACAGGGCTGCTCCGGCGTCGCGGCAGCCTATTCGCGCTCTGTAACGAAGGTTTGTACGGCGTAGATCTTGCCACCGGTGGTGGCAATGCCGAACCCGAAGGATCTCACCCGTGGGTCGAGGATGTTGCGGCGATGACCGGGGCTATTCATCCAGCCCTGTTGAAAGCGCCGCACCTGTTCAGCCATCGGCGCACAAGAGATACATTGAGCAATGTTTTCGGCAATGATCCACCACGGTCCGCCCCCTCGGGCGCGAAACCGATCGGCAACATCCTGCCGTTCGGGAGAACGATGGCTGTAGAAGTCTCGCCGCGCCATGTCTTCGGCATGGTCCTGTGCTGCCGCATTGAGCTGACCGGACATTTGCAATCCTGGCACGCCTTGTGCCGCCCGCGCTTCATTGACAAGCGACAGCGCCTCGTTTCTAAGCGCGTCGAGATTGACGACCCTACCCAGCGGGTTGTCGGCGGTCTGCGTGGCACAGCCGGCGCAAACGGCGAATAGGGCAACGAGACAAATCCTGATCGGTGCGGAGAACAATAGCGAGCGCATGCTTCTCCCGAAGCACGGAAATGCGGCAATCGTTAGCGTTTTTTCGGCTTCTCCACATCTCTTGGTTCGGCGGTGCGTTTTGTCTGCCGGGCGAGCGCATCCGCCTGGGCTTCCACACCGTAAGGTGAGGGCTGACCGCCGCCGACATCGCCCGCATCGGCGACACGCTTTGCGCCGCCGCCAGTGGCATCGCGCGCCCGGTCGGCCGCGGGCGTCGTCTCGGCATCCTTCCACACTTCCTTGGGATCCGAGAGATCCTCTGCATCGGGGCGGGCATTCGCACGCTCATGCGCGCTGTCGGTTCCGGTGGTCTCTTTCAGACTTGTTTCCGATTTTACGTGTTTTCTGGCCATTCCTCGCTCCTCGGATTGAGTGCCATGCTTACTGCGGCAGGGCGTAGGCAATGATCGAATCGCCAGCCTTCGTCCCTGTGGAGCCGTGCCCGCCTGCCACGACCACCAGATATTGACGCCCGTCCGCCCCCATATAGGTGGCAGGGGTCGCTTGACCGCCAGCCGGCAGACGCTCGCGCCAGACTTCCTCGCCGGTGCGAAGATCATAGCCGCGCACATAATAATCGAGCGTACCACTCAGGAAGGCCATGCCGCCGCCGGTGACGATCGGCCCGCCGATTCCCGGCACACCCATTTCAAAAGGCAGCGGGATCGGCGAAAGGTCGCGCACAGTTCCGTTGACGCGCTGGTAGATCGTCTCGCCCGTCGTCAGATCCACCCCGGCGATATAGCCCCAAGGCGGTTGCTGGCACGGCAGGTTGAGAGGGGAATAGAACGGCCCCATTTCCGCTGCATAGGGCGCGCCGAAATTCTCATTGAAAATCGGCTCCCCCTCTTCTGTAACGACTCTGGTCATTTCATCCGGGCGCGGTATGAGCTTCACCTCGAAGGCGAGATAAACCGGCATTCCGAACATGATATCCCTGTTCGGGTCCACGGCCACCGCACCCCAGTTGAAGGTGCCGAAATTTCCCGGATAGACGATCGTGCCATCGACTGAGGGCGGCGTATACGCTCCCTCGTAATCGAGTTGCCTGAACCGGATGCGGCAATAGAGTTGGTCGACAACCGTCGCACCCCACATGTCGGCGCCCGTCAATGGCTCCGGCCGGAAGGAAAGGGCCGAGGCCGGCTGTGTCGGCGTTGTGAAATCGCCGGGCACCGCTCCCTGCGGCACCGGCTGTTCTTCCACGGGAAGCACTGGCTCGCCAGTTTCCCGGTTGAGCACGAAGACGTCCCCCTGCTTGGTGGGGGCGACCAGGGCCGGCACCGCCTCGCCATCAATAGTGATGTCGATGAGGCTCGGCTGGGCCGGTACATCATAGTCCCAGATGTCGTGATGGACCGTCTGGAAAGCCCAGGCCACCTCACCGGTGGACGCCTCCAGCGCCAGGATCGTGGAGGAGAAGCGCTCGGTGTTCTCGCCACGGTTGCCACCGAACTGGTCGGGCGATTCATTGCCCATGGGAATATAGACCAAGCCAAGTTCGGAATCGTAACTGGCGACGCTCCAGAAATTTGGTGCGTTTTGAGTATAGGTCTCGCCTTCCGCAATCGGCTCCGTCGCGTCCGGGTTCTTGCTGTCAAAATTCCAGACAAGCGCGCCCGTAAAGGCGTCGTAAGCACGGATAACGCCCGATGGTGACGTGGTCGACGCGTTGTCGTTCACCGCCCCACCGATGATAACCAGATCATCCTCGGTGATGACCGGCGGTGAGGTGGAGTAAAAGGAGCCGGGGGTCACGTTGGGCATATTGGCCCAAAGGTTCACCGTGCCGTCTATGCCGCCGAATCCAGGGCAAATCTCGCCGGTTGCAGCGCTGATGGAGATAAGCCGTCCGTCGGACGTCGGCACGAACAGCCGGTTCATGCATTCCTCGCTCAATGTCACGCTTTGCGGCGGTGGTTCGCGTTCGATCACGGGGTTTGGCGTATCCGGATCAGCTTGACCGGTGACGACGTTCTGGAGCACGCCGGCCGCTTGGGTGGTCACTTCGGTCACACTCTCGTCCACGACGGCTTCCTCGCCAGGCTCCGGCGCAGCATCGGCCTGCCCGTCCTGTTCCGGCACTGTCACATCGCCGGCATCGGTCTCCTGCCCCGTTCCGGCACCAACCTCGCCCTGTTGCTCCGGCCCGTTTATCTCGCCTCCTTCGGCAGCCTCTCCCGTCTCTTCTTCCTGCGGTTCGGCCTGCGCGGCGGTAACCGGTGGCTCCGCCGGAAAATCTTCCGGTGAAGCGGCATGGTAGGAGACACCACGGCAGGTCATGTGCTGCGTCGTCACCGTGGGCGGCTGGCGAAGATCAGGCTCAAAACGCCAGATCTCTTCGCCCGAAACCGGATCGAGCGCGATGACGGTGCTGAACGGCGTGCAAATATACAGCATGTCATTGACCACCAATGGTGTGACCTCATAGGTGGTCTCGCCGGGGTCGTCCTCACCCCGCAGCTCGCCTGTCTGATACGTCCAGGCCACTTCGAGATCGGAAGCGTTCTGGGGCGTAATCTGATCGAGCGGCGAATAGCGGCGACCCTCGTAGGTGCGCCCGTAAGCAGCCCACGCACCCGGCGGAACGTCCGTCTCGGTAGCATTGTCGACCGCCATGCGCTCCTCGGCGAAGGCGCCAGTGAGGTCATGCGGCGCCTGGAACATGGAGTAGACACCCACGGCCGCCGCAATGACGACGGCGCCGGCCAGCACCATGCTGTTGGCGTCGTAAGCAGCCCGCCGTTCGCCTGGCCTATGCATCGCGCGCACCAGGGGCGGCAATAAAAGAAGAACGCCGAGAACCAGGATAAGGCTGCCGCGGGGGGCAAGTGCCCACCAGTCGAAGCCGACCTCCCACAAAGCCCAGACCAGGGTAACGAGGATCGTTATCCCGTAGACCGTCAGGCCCAACGCGCGGCGCGCCATGATGAGCGCGCCGGATGCGAGAAGCAGAACCCCGAGAAGAATGTAGAACCACGAGCCGCCCAACGTGGCCAGCCAAACCCCGCCTGCGGCCAGAGCCAATCCGAGAAGGAGAACAATGACGGAAAGTATGATGCGATACACGACAGAACCTCTATTGCCTGATCCCGAATGCCGACACCGCTTTCGGGCGGGATGCTGGGCATTCTCCTTTCCAAACAGAATCCAAACATTTTCCGTGAGATAACGTTCCTGATTTCAGACGGGTCCGCGCAATCCGCCTGACGTCCCGTGCGCTTGCAAACGCACGAAGTGCCTATCCCGCCTTGATCGGCGTTCTAAACTGGATCCGATTTGCAGAACGCCGATGCCGCTAATAGGCAGGCGGGTCGCTGGCCGGGAAGGATGCGATGGAGCTTTCCTCCACCACATCAGCGGGAGGCGCATGGCGGCGGGTGGGCTGTGGCGTAGCAGGCAGTCCCGGCGCGTTTCGCTCTACCAGATCAGGTCCCAGAAGCAGCCGGCGAAGCACGAAGTGCAGAATGCCGCCATGATAGTAGTAACGGAACTCCTGCGGCGTATCGATCCGAACCCGCACCTCGAATGCGGTGCTTTTTCCGTTCCGTGCATTCGCGCGTACGGTGAGGCCGGTTCCGCCAGCAAAGCCGCTTTCGATCGCTTCGGCCAAGCCCTCGATGTCGAAAATTTCCCCGCCCTGAAGGCCGAGAGAATCAATGGAGTCGCCTTCCTGGAATTGCAGCGGAAGCACACCCATGCCGATCAGGTTGGACCGGTGTATGCGCTCGAAGCTCTCGGCAATCACGGCTCGCACACCCTGGAGTGCAACGCCCTTGGCCGCCCAGTCGCGGCTGGAGCCGGAACCATACTCCCGCCCCGCGAGCACCACCAACGGCGTCCCTTCTTCATTGTAACGCATGGCGGCATCGTAGATCGACATGACCTCGCCGCTTGGCAGATGCCGCGTGAACGGCCCTTCCATATCGGGCACGAGCCTGTTGCGGATGCGCACATTGGCGAACGTGCCGCGCACCATCACCTCATGATTGCCACGCCGGGAACCGTAAGAGTTGAAGTCCTTCGGCTCCACCCCGTGCTCGGTCAGGTAGCGTCCCGCCGGCGAATCCTTCTGGATGGAACCTGCCGGTGAGATGTGATCCGTTGTCACGCTGTCTCCCAGCATGGCGATCACGCGGGCGTTGCGAATTTCCTCTACACGCTCGGGCAGTTCCTTCGATATGCCATCGAAGAACGTCGGGCGTCGGATATAGGTGGATTGCGGATCCCACGGGTAAAGCTCGCTTGCTTCAACGTGAAGGGCGTTCCAACGCTCGTCGCCTTCGTAGATCACACCATAGTTGCGGTGATACATGTCTGAGCCGATGGCATCGGCAATCGCCTTTTCCACCTCATTGCTCGACGGCCATATGTCGCGCAGAAAAACCGGACGGCCCTCGACATCCTCCCCAAGCGGTTCGGAAGAAAGATCGATGTCGATCCGTCCTGCAAGCGCAAATGCCACGACCAGGGGCGGCGACATCAGATAGTTTGCACGCACCTCCGAATTGATGCGGCCCTCGAAATTACGGTTTCCCGAGAGGACGGAGGTGACGACCAGATCGTGCTCCTGAATGGCGTTGGAAACTTCTGCCGGCAGGGGCCCGGAATTGCCGATACACGTGGTGCAGCCATAGCCCGCCAGATGAAAGCCGAGCGCCTCGAGATAGGGCGTCAGGCCTGCCTTGTCGTAATACTCGGTGACCACCCGCGAGCCCGGCGCGAGCGAAGTCTTTACCCAGGGCTTGCTTTTCAAGCCCTTTTCCACGGCCTTTCGGGCGAGCAGGCCAGCCGCCATCATCACCGATGGATTGGACGTATTGGTGCAACTCGTGATGGCGGAAATGACCACCGAGCCGTGGTCCAGCTTGTGCGTCTCCTCCCCTATATGGATTTCGGCCAATTCGGGCACGTTTTCGTAGTCTTCCTCTCCCCACACGCCTTTCTCACGCTCATTCTGGGTCCGTTCCGTGGCCGCAAGCTTCTGCGATCTGGCCGGAGAGGTCGGCAGCAGCGAAGGCAAAGCGTCGCGGAAAGCTTCCCCAGCTTGGGAAAGAGGAATCCGGTCCTGCGGCCGGCGTGGCCCGGCGATGCTGGGCTCAACCGAGGCAAGGTCCAGTTCCAGCGTGTCGGAGTAGACCGGCTCCGGCGCATCGGCCGTGTGGAACAAGCCCTGCGTCTTCATGTAGGCTTCGATCAAGGCGATCCGCTCCTCGGAGCGACCGGTAAAGCGCAGGTAGTCGAGTGTGACCTTGTCGACCGGGAACATGGTGCAGGTGGAGCCGTATTCGGGCGACATGTTGCCGATGGTGGCACGATCCGCCAATGCCAGGCTGGAGATGGCTGGACCGTAAAATTCGACGAACTGGCCGACCACGCCCTTCTCGCGCAGCATCTCCGCGACCGTCAGCACCAGGTCAGTGGCGGTGGCGCCTTCGCGCAGCGCGCCAGTGAGCCTGACCCCCAGCACACGCGGGATGAGCATCGAAATCGGCTGGCCGAGCATGGCCGCTTCCGCTTCTATGCCACCAACACCCCAGCCGAGCACGCCCAAGCCGTTGACCATCGGCGTGTGCGAATCGGTTCCGACCAGCGTGTCGGGATATGCGAGCGGGAGGCCGTCGAGATATCCGGCTTCTTCGCCGGTGCCGAAGACCACCCGCGAGAGATATTCGAGGTTGATCTGATGGCAAATGCCGGCATTGGGCGGCGTGGCGGTGAAATTGTCGAATGTTTCACGCCCCCATTTGATAAAGGCGTAGCGTTCAGCATTGCGCCGGTAATCGAGTTCCTCGTTACGGTCGAACGCCTGCGCGCTGCCAAACGCATCCACCTGGACCGAGTGGTCGATCACGAGTTCGACCGGCAGTTGAGGATTGATCTTCTTCGGATCACCGCCGAGGGCAGCCATTGCCTCGCGCATCGCAGCAAGATCGACCAGTGCGGGAACGCCAGTAAAATCCTGCAGGAGCACCCGCGCCGGCATGAAGGAGATCTCCGCGTCCGACTGCACATCCGGATCCCAGCCGGCGAGCGCCTTGATGTCGTCGGCGCTGACGATGGAACCATCCTCATGCCGCAGCAGGTTTTCCAGCAAGATCCGCAGCGAAAACGGCAGCCGATCGATGTCGTATCCGCTTTCGCGCAAGCGCTGCAGACTGAAATAGCGATAGCTTTTGTCGCCGACGCGAAGCTCCGAGAGAGTGCCAAAACTGTTCACTGCATGTCCTCCGGCATACACGATAGCAGAACAATCGCGCCCGGCCCAGGTTCCCTCCAGACCCAGCACCCGGCAGAGCACCTCGAGCTGCCGGGACGTCCGTTTTCTTTGCGCCTGGATTTTTTCTGCACGCCTGCGAACCTTCATCCAGGCGCGTGGTTGGATTCGGTGGAACGCCATGAAGTGAAAAGAAGCGAGGATTGGACGATGAGTGCCACCGGCCTCGAGGTCTTGGACAAGACCGTTCAAACGACGAATATCTGGCTTAAAGAGATCATGCAGGACCATGGCGATGATCGGCAGGTCGCCTGGCATATTCTGGGCGCGGTCCTCCATGCCCTGCGTGACCGGCTCCCCGCCGAGCTTGCCGCGCATCTGGGTGCGGAACTGCCGCTTGCGATCCGCGGGCTCTACTATGACCAGTATCAACCTTCGCGCCAGCCAGATGTCATCCGCTCACTCGATGAGTTTCTGGAGCGGGTTCAGCAGGGTCTCGCAAACACGCGCCCGGTTGATTCACGCGATGCGACGCGCACCGTGTTCCGCGTCATCACGCGTCATGTGGATCTTGGGCAGTCGGCGAAGGTGCGCGAGGCACTGCCGAAGGAAATCCAGGCCCTTTGGCCGGACAGCGTTGGCGTGTAGAACGCCCCTTGGCACCGGCCATGACAGAGCACACGCGGAAAGGGCGCGCAGTTGCCTCCATCGCCCGAATGGGGCGGACGGTCTTCCTAAGTTCCTGAGCCGTTTAGCCGATCCCGGGTGATGCTTGGTGAGGCCATTGGAAGGCACGGGAGAGGCAGGATGATTGCGATGTTCGACACCCAGACCGAGTTCCTGAACCGCTATGATGCGGGACGGCAACTGGCAGACGCATTGGGACATCTGAAAGAGGAAAATCCGCTTGTACTTGCCCTGCCCCGTGGCGGCGTCCCGGTTGCCTTCGAAGTGGCAAAGGCACTTCGCGCCCCGCTTGACCTTTTGATGGTCCGCAAGCTGGGTGCGCCTGGCCACCCTGAGCTGGGTATTGGCGCCGTTGTCGACGGTCCCGAGCCACAACTCGTGATCAATGAAGAGGCAATGGAGATCGTGCAGGCGTCCCGCGCCTATGTGAATGCAGAGATGGAACGCCAACTTGCCGAAATCGAGCGGCGGCGGGCCTTCTACTTCGCCGGGCGGGAGCCCGTGCCGCTGGCGGGGCGGACGGCAATCGTCGTCGATGATGGGATCGCCACCGGCGGCACGGTGCGCGTGGCTTTGAAGGCGCTACACGGGACAGAGGCGGCGCGCATCGTTCTGGCCATTCCGGTTGCTCCTCGGGATGCGCTCGACTCGCTTCACGACGAGGTCGACGAGTTGGTCTGTCTCAAGGTTCCATGGGATTTCCGCGCGGTCGGGCTGCATTACGCATCCTTTGACCAGACCAATGACTCCGAGGTGATCGACTGCCTGAACGCGGCACGTGAATGGCAATCCATATGACCATCACTTCCGAAGTCAAAAACGCCGGCGACAGTACATAGCTGCCGGCGCTTTCTCCTTGTTTTCTATTCTACAAGCCCAAAAGAGGCTGAAAGCCCCCATAGATCAGGCGTTTGCCATCGAAGGGCATCTGTGCGGCGTCCATCTTCATGCGCGGATCGGCCATCACCTTCTTGAGCACCTCGTCCCGATGCTCACGTGATTTGTAGACAGCCCAGGAAAAGATGACCGTCTCGTCCTCCTTTGCTTGCACGGCGCGCGGAAACGACGTCACCTCCCCATAGGGCACGTCGTCTGCAATACATTCGACATAGTCGAGCGCGCCATATTCCTTCCATACCTTTTCGCCGAGACGGGCTGACTCCTTATATTCCTCCATCTTGTCATCCGGCACTGCGAGAATGAAGCCGTCGACATAAGCCATGAGAAACTCCCTTGTTCGTGATCTCCGGTGCGCCGAAACGGCGCCTGGCATTGCAAGGACGAAGGAAGAGCCACGAAGCCGACAGGATTTGGGCGCGAAATTCGTTTCCGGCTATTTTTCCTTGGTGGATCGGGTCTGCGGCGCCCTCACGTCCTTCTCTTCGTTCCGACTGGGATCACCGGACCCAGTCACTCACAGGTTCAGAGATTTCACCGAAGCGGTAGCGCGCTTCAATAGCCCGCGTCGCGGTCCACCACGTTCCGCAGCGGCTCGCCTCGTTCATAGGCTTCCATTTGCCTCAGCAAGAGAGGCACCAGGTGAGTTGGATCGGAGCTTGCGGCGGCATGGGGCGTCACGAACACGTGGGGGTGGGTCCAAAGTGGACTTTGCGGATCGAGAGGCTCACGCTCGAACACATCGAGGCTTGCTTCCTTGAGCGTCCCGTCATCCAGCGCCTTCAAGATATCCGATTCGCGTTGCAGCCGCCCGCGTCCGGCGTTGATGAGACACGGCCCGCGCAGGGGTCCATCCCGCCTTAGCCTCTTGAGCACCGAGTAATCCACGATCCCTTCTGTCGCCGGGGTCAAAGGCAACAGCACGACAAGGATATCCGTTGCCTCCAGAAAGGGCGTCAATCCTGTTTCGCCATGAAAGGTGTTTACGCCTTCCATTTGCCGTGCGCGGCGGCTCCATCCATTGATGTTGAAGCCCAGTGCCTTGAGTGCTTGCGCTACCGCGCCGCCAAGTGCGCCAAGGCCCATGATGCCCACCGCCACATCGCCGGCCGGCGGCTGCGCAGGCTGGCGCCAGACTCTGTCCCGCTGCTGTGTACGGTAAAGGAAGCCCTGCCGATGATGATCGAGCACGCGCCATGTGACATACTCGATCATATACTGCGTCAGGTTCTCCGCGACGATCCGTATAACAGGCACATCCGGCAGGTCAGGATCGGAGAGAACGTGGTCAACACCCGCGCCGAGAGAAAAAATCAATTTGAGGTTCGGCAGCCGTGTCAGCACATCCGGATCATGGTTCCACACGGCTGCATATTCGATGGACGGGTCTTCTGCGCCGTCCGGCTCCAGAACAACCGTGCGCTGCCGTGACAGGAGATCCCTCCATCGCTGCGGGTCCATACCTCGGACGGAAAGCAGGATCCGGCCGCGGGCCGCCTGGTCGTTCATTTCCTCGCTCCGACTATTCGCTGACAGTACCTTTGGGCGCCGCAGCGATATCGAAAGCGGCGGCAATCAACGCCTTCGTATAATCGGTTTGCGGCGTGTGGAAAATCTGGTCGGCAGTACCAGCCTCGACGACCTTGCCAGCCCGCATGACGATCACCTCATTTGCGAGCGCACGGATGACCTTGAGGTCGTGGCTGATAAAGAGGTAGGCGAGATCGTGCCGCTTCTGCAGGTCGCGCAAGAGATCGACCACCTGTGCCTGCACGCTCATATCGAGAGCCGATGTCGGTTCATCGAGCATGACGAAGCGAGGCTTGAGAACCATTGCCCGCGCGATCGCGATACGCTGGCGCTGGCCGCCGGAAAACTCGTGCGGGTAGCGGAAACGGGACTCCGGATCGAGGCCCACCTCCTTCAGAACATCGACCACCATCCGGTCCCGTTCTTCGGCCGCAAGCTGCGGCTCATGCACCAGAAGCCCCTCTTCGATAATCTCTGCTACCGACATACGCGGGCTGAGCGAACCATAGGGGTCCTGAAAGACGATCTGCATCTGCTGACGGAGAGGCCGCATCTGGCGGAACGACCG
Organism: Phyllobacteriaceae bacterium; assembly: GCA_029279965.1. GTDB lineage: Bacteria > Pseudomonadota > Alphaproteobacteria > Rhizobiales > Rhizobiaceae > Chelativorans. The sequence continues at coordinate 7,179 of JAJUHJ010000052.1, read as the reverse complement.
TCCGTCAATCCGCGCGCCCTCGAAGCGGATCTCCCCGTCGGAGGCGATCATGCGCGAAATAGCAAGCCCGAGCGTCGTCTTGCCGGAGCCTGATTCCCCCACTACCCCCAGCGTCTGGCCGGCGCGAACCGCAATATCGACGCCGTCCACTCCCTTCACATGATCGACGGTGCGGCGCAGAAATCCCTTCTTGATCGGAAACCAGACGCGAATGTTGTCGCCTTCCATCACTTTCCGCGCGGAAAGGTCCGCGGCCGGAGGCTCGCCCTTGGGCTCCGCTGCGAGCAGATGACGGGTGTATTCGTGCTGCGGATTGGAAAAGATTTCCGCCGTCGGCCCGCTCTCGACGATTTTTCCCCTGGTCATCACGCAGACGCGATCGGCGACCTTGCGCACGATGCCGAGATCATGGGTGATAAAAAGCATGGAGAGGCCCGTCTCCCGCTTGAGACCCGCCAAAAGCTCCAGAATTTGCGCCTGCACCGTCACGTCGAGAGCGGTGGTCGGCTCGTCGGCGATCAACAGATCCGGTTCGTTGGCAAGCGCCATGGCAATCATCACACGCTGACGCTGACCACCGGAAAGCTGGTGCGGAAAAGCATCAAGCCGCTTCTCCGGCTCGCGGATGCCAACCTGGTGGAGGAGCTCCAGCGTGCGCTTGCGCGCCGCCTTGTCACTCATGCCGCGATGCAGCTTCAGCATTTCGCCAATCTGCTTCTCAATCGTATGCAGCGGATTGAGCGAGGTCATCGGCTCCTGAAAGATCATGCTGATCTGGTCGCCGCGCACTTGCCGCAAAGCGGCCTCATCGGCCGCAAGCAAATCGCGCCCGCCGTAGAGAATGTTTCCGGAGGGGTGGCTTGCCGCCGGGTAAGGTAGCAGTTTCAGCACCGAGAGCGCGGTCACGGATTTCCCCGATCCCGATTCTCCCACCAGCGCAACCGTCTCGCCCTGGCCGATGTCGAAGGACACGCGATCGACCGCAAGCATCTCCTCACCGCCCTGCGCGAAGGCGACGGATAGATCGCGGACAGAGAGGAGAGAATTACTCATTTGAATGTCTTCCGCGGATCGAAGGCGTCGCGCACGGCCTCACCGACGAAGATCAGAAGCGACAACATGATCGACAGGCTGAGAAAGCCCGTAATCCCGAGCCACGGCGCGTTGAGGTTGCGCTGACCCTGGCGCAGAAGCTCGCCAAGAGAAGGGGACCCCGGCGGCAGACCGAAACCCAGGAAATCGAGCGATGTGAGTGTCGTGATCGAGCCGTTGAGGATGAAGGGAAGAAAGGTCAACGTCGCCACCATCGCATTGGGCAGAAGATGCCGGAACATGATGGTGCGGTTGGGCACGCCGAGCGCCCTGGCAGCGCTCACATATTCGAAATTTCGGGCGCGTAGAAATTCCGCGCGCACGACGCCGACAAAGGCCACCCAGGAAAAGAGCAGCATGATTCCCAGCAATATCCAGAAGCCGGGCGGCAACACCGCAGCGATAATAAGGATGAGGTAGAGGACCGGGATCGATGACCATATTTCGATGAAGCGCTGAAAGATCAGATCCGTCCAACCACCGAAATAGCCTTGCACCGCACCGGCGGAGACGCCGATGGCAGCCGAGGCGGCCGTAAGAACGAGGCCGAACAACACGGAGATGCGAAAACCGTAAATGACGCGCGCCAGCACGTCCCTCGCCTGATCATCCGTGCCCAGCCAGTTCCAGTTGCCGAGCGTACAATTGGGATCTTCGGTGCCCAGAGGATAGCGCGCGCAGCGTTCCTCCTCGGTATAAAGCCAGGAAGGCTTTGCGGGAGCAGCTTGCGGAATCTCATTGTTGACGGTGCGGTAGGAATAGCGAATGGGCGGCCAGATCATCCAGCCATTGCCCTCGATTTCTTCCTGGATGAAGGGATCCCGATAATCCGTCACCGCCAGGAAACCGCCGAACTTCGCTTCGGGATAGTCGACCAGCACGGGGAAAAGGATTTCGCCCCTGTAGGATGCGATGATCGGCCTGTCATTGGCAATAAATTCCGCGAACAAAGTCAGGACGAACAGCACCAGGAAAATCCACAGCGACCAATAGCCTCTGCGATTGGCTTTGAAATTCTGCCAGCGCCGCAAATTGAGCGGCGATATCCAGGGCCGCGCCACGCGACGGCGCACACGCTGAACCTGCGCCTGGCTCTGAAACTCCGACATCTATACGTCCCTCCGCTCGAAATCGATGCGCGGATCGATGAGGGTGTAGGTGAGATCGGAGAGCAGGCTGATGACGAGACCGAGAAGGGAAAAAATGTAAAGGGTGGCAAAGACGACCGGATAGTCGCGATCGATAATGGAGCGGAAACCGAGAAGTCCGAGGCCATCGAGCGAAAAGATACTTTCGATCAGCAGCGCGCCGGTGAAAAAGGAGGAGATGAACGCGCCCGGAAAACCGGCGATGATGATGAGCATGGCGTTGCGGAAGACGTGCCCGTAAAGCACCTGCCGCTCCGACAGGCCCTTCGACCGGGCCGTGACGACATACTGCTTGCGGATTTCATCGAGGAACGAGTTCTTGGTGAGCAGCGTGGTGGTTGCGAAGGCCGACAGGACCAGAGCCGTGAGCGGTAAGGTAAGGTGCCAGAAATAGTCCAGGATCCGCGCAGGCCAGGAAAGCTCTTCCCAATTGTCCGAGGTGAGACCGCGCAACGGGAACCAATCGAAGAATGAACCGCCGGCAAACAACACCATCAGGAGAATGGCGAAGAGAAAGCCCGGAATGGCATAGGCGATGATGACGACGCCACTCGTCCACACGTCGAAGGGCGTGCCGTCACTGACAGCCTTGCGGATGCCCAACGGAATGGAAATGCCGTAGGAAATCAGCGTGATCCAGAGACCCAGCGAAATGGAGACCGGCATCTTCTCCAGGATGAGGTTCACGACGGAGATGTCACGAAAGTAGCTTTCGCCGAAGTCGAAACGGATATAGTCCCAGAGCATCATGAAAAAGCGCTCGTGGGTGGGTTTGTCGAAGCCGAACTGCCGTTCCAGTTGAGCGATAAACTCCGGGTCCAGCCCTTGAGCGCCGCGGTATTGTGAGTTGGTTTCAAAACCCTGCGCCATGTCGGCGCCGCCGGCGCCAAGCCGGGCATCTGCGCCGCCGGCCTGCCCGGTAACCTGAGCGATCACCTGCTCGACCGGCCCGCCGGGCGCAAACTGCACGACGATGAAGGAGATGAGCATGATCCCGAACAAGGTCGGAATCATGAGCAGCAGCCTTCGAAGGATATAGGCGCCCATCAGCGGGCCGCCTGATGCAGTAAGTTCATGCCATCCATTACGGCGCTATCAGGTCCTGCCAATCGCTTTCGCCTTTTCCTCGTCGTACCACCACAGTGCTTCCACCGGAAAGAAATAGTCGGGCTTCGGCTCCTTGAAGCTGAACATGTCCCAATGCGCGACCCGGTGATAAGGCGAATGCCAGTTGGAAATCCAGTCCCGCCGCGCCCGCAAAACACGGTCGAGCGCCCGCAATGTGGTGCCTAACTCTTTACGACTTCTGGCGCGGCCGGCAGCTTCCACAAGCCAATCGACGGCGGGGTCTTCCGTGCCGGGTAAATTGCGCGAGCCTTCCACACCGGCCGAACGTGAATGAAACACGAGTTCCAGCCCATCGCGGGAGGGTGTGGCACCGAGCGAAAGCCGAGAACCCACCATATCGAAATCGAAACTGGCCAGGCGCAGCTGATATTGTGAGGCATCGACCATGCGAATGGATGCATCCACGCCGATGGCCCGAAGATTTTCTATGAAGGGCGTCGTCACTTGCACGAACACCTCATCCCTGACCAGATACTCCAGGGTGAGCCGTTCGCCATCGGCGTTGTGAAAGAAGCCGTCCCGCGCCTCCCATCCTGCCTCGGCCAGAAGCGCACGTGCTTTTGCCAGAAGCTCACGATCGCGCCCCGAGCCGTCGGAAACCGGCGGCATGACCGGTTCCCCGAAGGCCGCTTCGGGAATGCGGCCACGAAAGGTTTCGAGCAGTGCCAGCTCTTCGCCTGCAGGTTCACCCGTCGCCATGAAATCGGATTTCTGAAAGGGCGAAATACTCCGCTCGTAGAGGCCATAGAAGAAATTGCGGTTCGTCCATTCGAAATCGAAGCAAAGTTCGATTGCCTCCCGCACGCGCGGGTCACGAAAGCGAGCGCGGCGCTGGTTCAGCGCCCAACCCTGCATATCGGCAACACGCTCCTCGGGAAATTCGCGCTTGAGCACCTTGTTTTGCCGCACGGCAGGAAAGTCGTAGCCGGTCGCCCACAGCCTTGAGGTAAATTCCTCGCGCCAGTGCACCACCCCCTTCTTGAACGCTTCAAAACCAGCGGTACGGTCGCGAAAGAAGTCAACGCGAATACGGTCGAAATGGTAAAGACCGCGAGCCGAAGGCACCTCGCGCGCCCAATAATCCTCAACGCGATCATATTCTATGTAGCGGCCGGCCGAGAAACGGCCGACCTTGTATGGCCCCGAGCCCAGGAGAGGCTCCATGCCCGAGCTGTCAAAGGGCTTGTCCTTCAGGGCCCTGCTGGAAAAGATCGGATAGCCGACGACATCGAGGATGGTGCGTTCCGACTGCTTGCCGGAGAAAACAAGACGAAACTCATCTGCTCCCAAGGCTTCGGAGGCGACCATCTCGCCGAGTGGGAGGGAAAGCTGCGGATGTCCCCTCTCCTTCAGGAGATTGTAGCTGAAGGCGACGTCTTCTGCCGTCAGAGGCGAGCCGTCGTGGAAACGCGCCTCGGGGCGCAGCTTGAAGATGAAGCTGTTGCGGTCTGCGGAAATCATGACGGTTTCGGCCACAAGACCATAGAGCGCATCCGGCTCGTCCCAGGCACTTGTCATCAACGCATCGAAGCACATTTCCATGCGCGGCGGCGCGTCACCCGTGCGCACGAAGCTGTTCAAGGTGTTGAAGGTGAGGACATTCTGATTGAAGTACCAGTAGCCGGGCTGAAAATTGAACGTTCCGCGCGCCGGCGCTTCAAGGCTCGCATAGTCGAAATGCGTGAAATCCGACCCGTATTTCAGCTCGCCGAAGGCGGAAAGTCCGTGCAATGGAACTTCCGTTTCGACCTGTGCCAGAGCCGGACGATGGAGCAATGGGGCGGATACTGCTGCTGTTGACAGTTGAAGGAAACGGCGGCGTGACAGTCCAGGAGCGTGCATGCCGGTCAGTCGAAGCCGTTGTATTTGGCCGCCAAGGCCGCCTGACGCTCAGGATCGATCCACCAGGACTGGACGTCGATACCGGCATAGGCGGGCTGCTCGTCAGGAATGCCGAACTTGTTCCAGTAGGCATAGCGCAGCGTCGGCTGATAATATTGCGGGATCATGTAATAGTTCCACAAAAGCACGCGATCGAGAGCCCGTGTCGCCGCGACAAGCTCCTCGCGATCTTCCGCATAGATGATTGTATCGATCAGCGCATCGATCACCGGATCCTTGATGCCGGCGTAATTTTGAGATCCCGGTATCTCGGCGGCCTGGGAGCCCCAGTAATCCCGCTGCTCATTTCCCGGGGAGTGCGTCTGGGCAAATCGCGAGGTGATCGCTTCGAAGTCAAAGCTTTGGACCCGCTGGATGTATTGCGAGGTATCGACGATGCGCAAAGTGGCCTCGATACCAATGCGCCTCAGATTCGGAAGAATGCCGCTGACAATGATCTCGGAGGTAGGCGATGAGCCGAGAAACTGGATGGTGAAAGGTTCACCCGTTTCCTTGTTGACCATCTTTCCGCCCTGGATTTCCCAGCCGGCCTCATCGAAGAGGCGAACCGCCTCGCGCAGATTTTGGCGCTCGTCGTCGGGCGAATCGTAAACCGGCAGCTCGAACTTCTCGCTGAAGAGCTCGGGGGGAAGCTGGTCGCGAAATTCCTCCAGTATCTCCAGTTCCTGTCCTTCGGGAAGCCCGGTGGCTGCCAGCTCCGATTTTTCGAAATAGCTGCTGAAGCGCTCATTGAGGCCGAAAAAATGCGTTCGGTTCTGGGCCTCGAAATTATACGCCAGCGTCAGCGCCTCCCGCACCCTTCGGTCGGCAAACCGCGGTTCGCGCAGGTTGAAGACGAAAGCCTGCATCGGCTCCACCCTCGTGCTGACGAACTCGCGCTTTATCAGGTCGCCTGCCTCAACAGCCGGAAAATCGTAGTCGAGTGACCAGCGGCGCGTGCTCACTTCACGTCGGACATCCTCTACCCCACCCTTAGTGAAGCCGAGAAATTCCGCGTTCTGATCCTGAAAATAGGTATAGCGAATCCGGTCGAAGTTGTTTCGTCCTACATTGACCGGCAGGTCTGCCCCCCAATAATCCTCCACGCGCTCCCACACGATTTCCGATCCAGGCTGGAAACGGGCGATGCGGTAGGCGCCGCTGCCAAGCGGCGGCTCCAGGGTAGGTTCGGCAATGTTTCGCTGATTGCCCCTGTCGTCCGTCCCTTCCCACCAGTGTTTCGGCAGAACGGGCAGATCGCCCATGATGTGTGGAAGCTCGCGGTTGCCGGCTTGGTCGAACCGGAACTCCACCACATGGTCCGAAAGAGCCACAGCCTCGGTGACATTGGCGAAATAGCGGTTGTGCTGTGGGCTGATCTCTTTCAGGGTCTCCAGCGACCAGACCACATCTTCCGCCGTGATGGGCGTACCATCATGCCAGCGTGCGTCCGGGTCGAGCCGGTACGTTGCGGAGGAATAGTCCTCAGGATATTTGAACGCCTCGGCAATCAGGGGATGGCTGGTGCCCGGATCCTCCATGGATTGCTGCATCAACGTTTCCCACAAGAGCCCACCGAAATATGTCAGGCCGGCGGCCGACGTGCCCCTGACGATGAAGGGGTTGAAGCTATCGAAAGTGCCGAATGCAGCATTGTTCAGCGTGCCGCCCTTCGGCGCGTCGGGATTGACGTAGCTGTAGCGCTCGAAAGGCTCGGTTTCGACCTGCGGATCGATTAGGGAACTGGATGTGCGCCACTCCTGGGCGTCGGCCATGGACGCCGCAGTCGAAAAAGCTGCCGCTCCAACGAGTGCCGCTCCAACGAGTGCCGCAATGAGTCCCCTATGCATCGTCCCGGTCATACGCTGCATGCCGACAAACCTCCATGGTACGTGGCAAGGTAGTCTATTCAGCTTTGAAGGCAAATACG